>NZ_JADRHM010000038.1 GCF_018205345.1 Fusobacterium sp. DD2 | reverse complement strand
TACAAAAAAGAGAGCTGAGTAAAACATTTTTTTAAAAATGTTACTCAGCTTTTTTTATTATTAAAAAATCCACAAATTAAAATCACAAAGTATATGTATAATCCAAACAACTTCACCGATAGTGAAAGGAGAAAACCTTTCTTTACATAATAAAAATCAGGAGAGCCAGGTAATATACTTTCTTTCTGTAATTAGAATCCAAATTCAAGATGAATATTAAACCCAATAGCTGTATATCTCCTTATATAATGTAATTGGCTCTTCTCAAAGGAGAAAAAAGAGGCTGCTGCATTTTTATAGATTTGCAACAGCCTCTTCCTTTTATATATAACTAAAAAATATATCCTAAATAGATTTCAAGTAATGGTGCAGATGAATGAAGATTATTTGACATCATTACTGAGATAGGTCCAAGGAATGTATCCCAGCCTATTCCTCCTCCATAACCCTGCTCCCATTTATCTCCAATATCCTGAGCACCCTGGAATGAAAGACCACGGTTTCCATAAGTAATAGCATTGTATCTACCTACTAAATATACAGAAGGAAGAATATTGTATTGGGCACTTATATATCCAGAATAGAACTCATCAGCATAAACTCCCATCATAGGAAGTCCTGCAAAGGCAGTGTATTTAGGTGTAGTTCTAAATCCTCCAATTTTGAAAAGCTGATTGTTAGGAATATTACTACCTGTAATTCTTCCAGTAGCTCCACCAATAGAGAGACTTAGACGTTTATTTAATGGATAGTAGAGTCCAAGATTAGCTTTGTATCCATTAAAATGTCCATCGTCAAAGACCTTGGCATTAAACTGTTCAAGATACATATTTATACCTTTTGTAGGGAAATATGGATGGTCCAAAGTATCTAAAAACATATAGCCTTTTTGAATAGTAGCCTGATATGTTTCTCCAAAATCCAGGATATTTCTCTCACCACGAAGATAATTTGTATCGTTGTTTAAGTATCCTAAAGTCAGTCCAGCTACAAACTTATCTGATATAGCTGTTGCAAATCCAATTTCACCAATAAATCTGTTGCTCTTATATGTAGCTATATTATCTTTATTTCTATAGATAAATAGTGGGTCATTTTCAAATCCAACTTTTAAAGTTCTCATAAGTTTAAGCTTGTTAAACTCATAAAATGAGAGATTATTCATAGTCAGTTTAGGGAATTGAGAGACCTCAGCAGTAAGAGTATAGTTTTTAGTCCACTTACCAAAGTTAGGTACAGTAGCAGCTACATTCATTGAACCACCATATTGAGATGTGTAGTTTAAAGCAGCTTTAATATTGATACCAGATTTTTCAACTACTGAGAATGTAACTGTATCTCCATCTACATCATAAAATACCTTTTCTATATATGGTATAGAGTAGATTTTTTTACTCCATAGATACAGGTCTTCTTTGGTAAATTCATGATTTTTAACCTCAGGCATAAGTTTTTTAACTTTAGAAAGAGTTAAAATTTCATTACCTGTAAGCTTGATATCCTTTATATATACAGGTGAATTTTCAAGACGTCTATCATGGATTTGATTATATGCTTCTGGAAATTCAAGATGCTTAAATAGATATGCATATTTCTCAGCAGCTTCCTCTCCATCTTTAACAAGTCCACCAAGGTTATCAAAATCAAGTGTATTATGATTTTTTACATCTGGAACTATTAAGATATCAGCAAGATGTTTTTGAAACTGAGTATTTCTATTACCATTATATGTAGAGATTTTATCTAAAACTGTTACAACAGATGAGTTTTCATTTATCTTAGTAGCATCAGCTGATATATCTACAGCAATTATTATATCTGCTCCCATTTTAATAGCTTCTTCAATTGGGAAGTTATTTACAACTCCTCCATCTACATAGTAAGAACCCTTATCATTTACAGGCTCTACAAAGCTTGGGATAGCCATACTTTTAAATGCACTTAAAGCTAAATCTCCACTGCTTAATACTACCTCTTTACCAGTATTAAGGTTGGTAGTAATTGCTCTATATCTCATTGGAAATTTATCAAAGTCATGGATAGATTCAGCTCTCGCAAATATCTCCTTCAATTGGAAATATATCTTTTGACCACTTGTAAATCCCATAGGAAGAGAAAGATTCATATTCTTATCAATAGTTACAGTAAATGGATAGAGTTCATTTATTGTTTTTTCCTCTATATTTTTCATCTTTCTATCTTTAGAGTTATTTAAAAGTGAAAAGAAATCAAGGTTTAAGACAGTTTTTTCTATCTCATCAGGTGTATAACCAATAGAGTACATTCCACCGATTATACTTCCAATACTTGTACCAATAACCATATCCACAGGGACTTTATACTTTTCAAGGACTCTTAAAACACCTATATGTGCAGCTCCTTTTGCCCCACCGCCACTTAAGACTAAAGCTATCTTAGGACGCTTTTCCTCTTTTTTACCCTTTAGAATCTCATCTGAATTATTTTCCAGAAGCTTTTCCCTTAAAAGAAGAAGGTTATTTTGTTTATTTACAAGGTTTGCTATTTCATTATCAATTGCAGCTACTCTCTCTTCTTTTGACTGGAATCCTTCTCCAAATACAAGAGAGGAGAGCATCATAAATATCAGGATATATTTTTTCACATTCTACCTCCATAGGTTTTTATTATATTTTATCATCTTAGGGAGAAAAATAACAGTGGAAAGAGAACTTTACAATAAATCCCTAATATGTTAATATTTTAATGGAATTATAGAAAGTAGGAGAAATGTAATGGCACTTTTGCAAGTAAACAATTTATATATGGGATTTACAGGAGAAACACTATTTAGAAATGTAAGTTTTTCTGTAGATGAAAAAGATAAAATAGGAATAATAGGTATAAATGGAGCAGGGAAATCAACTCTTATAAAGATACTTCTAGGTCTTGAATATGATGATGTTGACCCTGAAACAAATGAGAGAGGGACAATTGCCAAAAAAGGTGGATTGAAAATAGGTTACCTTTCTCAAAATCCAAGACTTAACCATGACAATACAGTATTTGAAGAACTTATGACTGTATTTGACCATGTGAGACAGGATTATCACAGAATTCAGGAGTTAAATGTAATACTTGCTGAAAATCTGGATGATTTTGATAAGACTATGGAAGAGCTTGGACATATTACAGCTAGATATGAGCAAAATGAAGGTTATGCAATAGAGTATAAGGTTAAACAGGTATTAAATGGACTTAGCCTTGCTGAAAGTCTATGGAATAATAAGGTGGGAGATCTTTCTGGAGGACAGATGTCAAGAGTTGCTCTGGGTAAGATACTTCTTGAAGAACCAGAACTTTTAATACTTGACGAGCCTACAAACCATCTTGATTTGAATGCTATTGAGTGGCTTGAAAAGATGCTTAAAGATTACAAAAATGCTGTAATGGTAATTTCCCATGATATCTATTTTCTAGACAATGTAGTTAATCGTATTTTTGAAATGGAAGGTAAAACATTGAGAACTTACCCTGGAAACTATACTGATTATACTATTCAAAAGGAAGCCTATATCACAGGTGCTGTAAAAGCCTTTGATAAGGAACAGGACAAGATAAGAAAGATGGAGGAATTCATCAGAAGATATAAGGCAGGGGTAAAATCAAAACAGGCTAGAGGAAGAGAGAAAATCCTATCTAGAATGGAGAAGATGGAAAACCCTATTATCAGTAGAAAAAATATGAAACTTAAATTTGAAACAGACACTACAAGTGTGGATCTGGTTCTTAGAATAAAAGATTTAAGCAAATCATATGATGGACAGAAGATATTTGAAAATATAAACCTTGATATCTATAGAGGAGATAGAATAGGTATAATTGGAAAAAATGGTGTTGGAAAATCTACTATATTAAAGATAGTAAATGGTCTTGAAACTCAAACAAGTGGAGAGGTAAAAATTGGTGACAGAGTAAAGATAGGTTACTATGACCAAAATCACCAGGGGTTAAATCCAAATAGAACTATTATAGAGGAACTTATGTATCACTTTGTGCTAAGTGAAGAGCAGGCAAGAAATATCTGTGGTGGGTTCCTATTTAGTGAAGATGATGTCTATAAAGAGATAAAAAGTTTAAGTGGTGGAGAAAAGGCAAGAGTTGCTTTTATGAAACTTATGCTTGAAAAGCCAAACTTTTTAGTACTTGACGAGCCTACTAACCACTTGGATATCTATTCAAGAGAGATATTGGAAGAGGCATTAGAAGATTACACAGGAACAGTACTTGTAGTATCACATGACAGAAATTTCTTAGACTGTGTAGTTAATAATATATATGAAGTAAGAAAAGATGGAGCATCACTTTTCAAAGGGGATTATAACAGTTATTTGGCTCAAAGAGATAATCCTAAAGAAAATAATGAGGAAAAAGTTCAAGCTGCACTTTCTTATGAGGAACAGAAAAAAATAAAAAACAGAATATCTTCATTAGAGAGAAAAATAGCACAGGCTGAAGAGGATATTACTGAAATAGAAGAGGAAAAGGCTGCAAAAGAGGAAGAATATAATGAAGCAGGACGTGTAAATGACCTGGATAAACTTATGGCTTTGCAGGAAGAATTAGAGGAGTTAGATACCAGAATTCTTGAAATTATGGAGGAGTGGGAAGCACTTGAAAAAGAGCTAAATTCTTTAAAAAACTCTTTATAAAAACTGAAAAATGTGATATAATGAAAAGGATTTATAAAATGTAGCTATATTTTTATTGACTTTTTTGAAATTAATGATTATAATATTCAAGTTATAATAAACATTAAATAAAACATTAAAAATTTAAAAAATTAGGAAGGAGGGTAAAATGCCTACTTTAAGTCAATTAGTAAAAAAAGGTAGAGATGTTCTATCTGAAAAGAAAAAATCACCAGCATTGCAAGGAAACCCACAAAGAAGAGGAGTTTGTGTAAGAGTTTATACAACTACACCTAAAAAACCAAACTCAGCTTTAAGAAAGGTTGCCAGAGTAAAATTAACTAACGGGTTAGAAGTTACTTGTTATATTCCAGGAGAAGGACATAACTTACAAGAACACTCAATCGTTCTAGTAAGAGGAGGAAGAACAAAAGACTTACCAGGAGTTAGATATAAAATAGTTAGAGGAGCTCTAGACACAGCTGGAGTTGCAAAAAGAAAACAAGCAAGATCTAAATACGGAGCTAAGAAAGCGTAATTATAGGAGGTGAACAGTTAGAAAATGTCAAGAAGAAGAGCAGCGGTAAAAAGAGATGTATTACCTGATTCAAGATATTCTGATAAAGTTGTAACTAAGGTTATCAACTCAATCATGTTAGATGGAAAAAAAGCTATAGCAGAAGGAATCTTCTATTCAGCTATGGATTTAATAAAAGAAAAAACTGGTAAAGAGGGGTATGATGTATTTAAACAAGCTTTAGAAAACATTAAACCTCAAATCGAAGTTAGATCAAGAAGAATTGGAGGAGCTACATACCAAGTTCCAGTAGAAGTTAAAGCTGAAAGACAACAAACTTTAGCTATCAGATGGTTAACTCTTTATACAAGACAAAGAAAAGAGTATGGTATGATCGAAAAATTAGCAGCAGAATTAATCGCAGCAGCTAATAACGAAGGAGCTACTATCAAGAAAAAAGAAGATACTTATAAAATGGCAGAAGCTAACAGAGCTTTCGCACACTACAAAATTTAATTATTCTGTATAGACAGTATTTCGTAAAAAACACGAGGAGGAAAAATTTTAATGGCTAGGAAAGTTTCATTAGATATGACTAGAAACGTTGGAATTATGGCTCATATCGACGCGGGAAAAACTACTACTACTGAAAGAATCCTATTCTATACAGGAGTAGAGCATAAAATTGGAGAGACTCACGAAGGAGCCGCTACAATGGACTGGATGGCACAAGAACAAGAAAGAGGTATCACAATTACTTCTGCAGCAACTACTTGTTTTTGGAGAAACCATAGAATAAATATAATAGACACACCAGGTCACGTGGACTTTACAGTAGAGGTTGAAAGATCTCTTAGAGTTCTAGACGGTGCAGTAGCTGTATTCTCAGCAGTTGATGGGGTTCAACCTCAATCAGAAACTGTATGGAGACAAGCAGACAAATATAAAGTACCAAGAATCGCATTCTTTAACAAAATGGACAGAGTTGGTGCTGACTTCAACATGTGTGTTGAAGATATAAAGGATAAATTAGGAGCTCACCCAGTACCTATTCAATATCCTATTGGTGCAGAAGATAACTTCGAGGGAATCGTTGACCTTATCAAAATGCACGAAGTTGTTTGGCCAGTAGATTCAGACAACGGTTCAAGATATGATATTCAAGAAATCAGACCTGAATTAAAAGATAAATGTGAAGAATTAAGACAACACATGTTAGAATCAATTGTTGAGACTGACGATGCGTTAATGGAAAAATTCTTCGAAGGTGAAGAAATCACTGAAGATGAAATCAGAACAGCTTTAAGAAAAGCTACAATTGCAAACGTAGTTGTACCAGTAACATGTGGAACAGCTTTCAAAAATAAAGGAGTTCAATCATTACTAGATGCTATAGTTGACTATATGCCAGCTCCTACAGACGTTGCAATGGTTAGAGGAACTGACGTAAAAGATCCTACTGTTGAAGTAGATAGAGACATGTCAGATGAGGCTCCATTTGCAGCTCTTGCATTTAAAGTTATGACTGACCCATTTGTTGGAAAATTAACATTCTTCAGAGTTTACTCTGGAATCGTTGAAAAAGGATCATACGTTCTAAACTCTTCAAAAGGTAAGAGAGAAAGAATGGGAAGAATCCTTCAAATGCACGCTAACAAAAGAGAAGAAATCGATGCAGTTTACTGCGGAGATATCGCTGCTGCAGTTGGATTAAAAGAAACTACAACAGGAGATACTCTTTGTGACGAAGCAAATCCAATAGTTCTAGAAAAAATGGAATTCCCAGATCCAGTTATCTCAGTTGCTGTTGAACCAAAAACAAAAGCTGACCAAGAAAAAATGGGAATCGCTCTTTCTAAACTTGCAGAAGAAGACCCTACATTCAGAGTTAAGAGTGATGAAGAAACTGGACAAACAATAATTTCAGGAATGGGAGAACTTCACCTTGAAATTATCGTTGACAGAATGAAGAGAGAATTCAAAGTTGATTCTACAGTAGGTAAACCACAAGTTGCTTACAGAGAAACAATTCTTGGAACTACTGATCAAGAAGTTAAATATGCTAAACAATCTGGAGGTAGAGGACAATACGGACACGTTAAAATTATCCTTGAACCAAACCCAGGTAAAGATTTCGAATTTGTTAACAAAATTACTGGAGGAGTTATCCCTAGAGAATATATTCCTGCAGTTGAAAAAGGATGTAGAGAAGCTCTTGAAAACGGAGTTGTTGCAGGATACCCTATGGTTGATGTAAAAGTAACTCTATATGATGGATCATACCACGAAGTTGACTCATCAGAAATGGCATTCAAGATTGCTGGATCTATGGCAACTAAACAAGCAGCAGAAAAATCACAACCAGTTATTCTAGAACCTATCTTCAAAGTAGAAGTAACTACTCCAGAAGAATACATGGGAGACATCATTGGTGACTTAAACTCTAGAAGAGGAATGGTAAGTGGAATGCACGATAGAAATGGTGCAAAAATCATCTCTGCTAAAGTACCTTTATCACAAATGTTCGGATATGCAACTGACTTAAGATCTAAATCTCAAGGAAGAGCAACTTATGCAATGGAATTCTGTGAATATGCACAAGTTCCTGCATCTATCCAAAAAGAAATTCAAGAACAAAGAGGAAAATAGTTTTATAACTATATAAATTCGGTTGGTACTTCGGTACCAACCTTCAATAATAAATAAAAAACCTAGGAGGAGAATTAAATGTCTAAAGCAAAATATGAAAGAAGTAAACCACACGTTAACATCGGAACAATTGGACACGTTGACCACGGAAAAACAACTACAACTGCAGCTATCTCTAAAGTATTATCAGATTTAGGACTAGCTCAAAAAGTTGATTTCGGAAACATCGACGCAGCTCCAGAAGAAAAAGAAAGAGGAATCACAATCAACACATCTCACATTGAGTATGAAACTAAAAACAGACACTACGCTCACGTTGACTGTCCAGGTCACGCTGACTACGTAAAAAACATGATCACAGGGGCAGCTCAAATGGACGGTGCTATTCTAGTTGTTTCTGCAGCTGATGGACCAATGCCTCAAACAAGAGAACACATCCTACTATCTAGACAAGTTGGTGTACCATACATCGTTGTATACTTAAACAAAGCTGACATGGTAGACGATCCTGAATTACTAGAATTAGTTGAAATGGAAGTAAGAGAATTACTTAACGAATATGGATTCCCAGGAGATGACATCCCAGTTGTTATTGGATCTTCATTAGGTGCTTTAAATGGAGAACAAAAATGGGTTGACAAAATCATCGAATTAGTTGACGCAGTTGACGAATACATCCCTACACCTGAAAGAGCTGTAGACCAACCATTCCTAATGCCAATAGAAGACGTATTTACTATTACAGGAAGAGGAACAGTTGTAACAGGAAGAGTTGAAAGAGGAGTAATCAAAGTTGGAGAAGAAGTTGAAATAGTTGGAATCAAACCTACTACAAAAACTATCGTAACTGGAGTAGAAATGTTCAGAAAACTTCTTGATCAAGGTCAAGCAGGAGACAACATTGGAGCTCTATTAAGAGGAACTAAGAAAGAAGACGTTGAAAGAGGACAAGTTCTTGCTAAACCAGGATCAATCACTCCTCATACAAACTTCAAAGGAGAAGTTTACGTTCTAACTAAAGAAGAAGGAGGAAGACATACTCCATTCTTCTCAGGATACAGACCTCAATTCTACTTCAGAACAACTGACATCACTGGTGCAGTTACATTACCTGAAGGAGTAGAAATGGTAATGCCAGGAGACAACATCACAATGACAGTTGAATTAATTCACGCTATCGCAATGGAAGCTGGACTAAGATTCGCTATCAGAGAAGGTGGAAGAACAGTAGCTTCTGGAGTTGTATCAGAAATAATCAAATAGTAATTACCTGAATAGGGTATTTTGGAGGGAGAGCAGATACCTGCTCTCCTTTTTTTTTAAGACAGAGGAGAACCTATGGATTTTTTAAACAGTTTTTTAAATAAAGTGCCTCTTATGGGTATAATAGTCTCTTTTGCAGCATATTTTTTAGGCATAAAATTTCCAGACTGGGACTTTAAAATGAAGCTGGCACATAGAAATATTCTTACACACAGTCCATTGATCCTGTTGCTTTTTATAAAAGTGTATCATGAAGCTCCAAATGAGGTATTTAGATATTTCATTATAGGATTTGCTTTAGCACTGTCTCTACATTTCATATTTGATCTGTATCCAAGGGGATGGGGCGGAGGAGCTTTGATAAATATACCTTTTGTAAAGAAAGCATGTAGCCCAAAGCTAAGTAAAAGGATTCTTTTTTTCTCAATTGTCGTAAGTGCAATAGTTTCAATTGCATATACTACTGATTTGATGGAAGTCTACTATCTTGCTATACTAGGTTTGATAACCATCTTAAAAGATACAGTGAAGGAAGAGAAGCTATTTAGACCGCTACTTTCATTTTCTGTATTCATAGTTGTATTAGGATGTATAAAATATAGGGAGTTATTTATAAGTTTAAAAGCTGGTTCACATTATCTACTTGATCAAATATCTATGTTTTTTTAAGTAAAATCATAGCTTTTCTTGACAAGGAGAGATATAAAATAATATAATTTAAATGAGTTTAAATATTTGAAAGGAGAAATAATAGATAAATGAAAGATATTAAATATCTAGAAGAAAAAGCGACAAACATCAGAAAATCAATAATCAAAATGATTTGTAAAGCTAAATCAGGACATCCTGGAGGATCATTATCAGCTACAGATATAATGACAACACTTTATTTTGCTGAAATGAACATAGATCCTGCTAATCCAAAAATGGAAAACAGAGATAGATTCGTTCTATCTAAAGGGCACGCAGCACCTGCTCTATATGCTACTTTAGCAGAAAGAGGATACTTTGACAAAGAGGGGTTAATGACTTTAAGACAATATGGATCAATATTCCAAGGTCACCCAGATATGAAAAAAGTACCTGGAGTAGAAATTTCTACTGGATCATTAGGACAAGGATTGTCAGTAGCAAATGGAATGGCTTTAAATGCAAAACTTTCTGGACTTTCATACAGAACATACATAATCTTAGGAGACGGAGAATTACAGGAAGGTCAAGTATGGGAAGCTGCAATGACTGCTGCTCACTACAAACTTGATAACATCTGCGCTTTCGTTGACTCTAACAACCTTCAAATTGACGGAAACGTTGACAAGGTAATGGGAGTAGAACCTTTAGATGCTAAATGGGAAGCTTTCGGATGGAATGTTATCAAAATTGATGGACACAACTATGAAGAAATACTTAAAGCATTAGAAACAGCTAAGACTGTTAAAGGAAAACCAACTATTGTTATTGCTAAAACAATAAAAGGTAAAGGAGTTTCATTTATGGAAAACGTTTGTGGATTCCACGGAAAAGCTCCAACAGAAGAACAAGCTGAACAAGCATTAGCAGAATTAGGAGGGAATAACTAATGAGTAAAAAATCTACAAGACAAGCTTATGGAGAAGCATTAGTAGAATTAGGGAAAATAAATAAAGATGTAGTGGTATTAGATGCTGACCTTTCAGGATCTACAAAAACTTCATTATTCCAAAAAGAATTTCCTGAAAGACACTTCAACGTAGGAATTGCTGAGGCAGATTTAATGGGAACAGCTGCAGGATTTGCTACTTGTGGAAAAACAGTTTTTGCTTCAACTTTCGCAATGTTTGCTGCAGGAAGAGCATTTGAACAAATAAGAAATACAATTGCATATCCAAAACTAAATGTAAAGATAGCTCCAACACATGCTGGAATTTCAGTAGGTGAAGATGGAGGATCACACGAATCTGTAGAAGATATCGCTTTAATGAGATCAATACCAGGAATGGTAGTATTATCTCCAGCTGATGCTGTAGAAACTAAAAAAATGATATTTGCAGCAGCAGAATACAATGGACCAGTATATATTAGAATGGGAAGACTTGACATAGATACAATACTTCCTGAAGATTACGACTTCCAAATCGGAATTGCTAATACATTAAGAGATGGTAAAGACGTAACAATAGCTGCAACAGGACTTATGGTTGCAGAAGCTTTAAAAGCAGCTGAAACTCTAGAAAAAGAAGGAATTTCAGTAAGAGTAATCAACGTGGGAACTATAAAACCACTTGATGGAGAAACTATACTTAAAGCTGCAAAAGAAACTAAGTTCATAATCACTGCTGAAGAACATTCAGTAATTGGAGGACTTGGATCTGCAGTTTCTGAATTCTTATCAGAAGTACACCCAACTAAAGTTAAAAAACTTGGAATCTACGATAAATTTGGACAAAGTGGAAAAGGTCAAGAATTACTTGAAAAATATGAATTGACAGCAGCTAAGTTAGTGCAAATGGTTAAAGAAAATATGTAGTATTGCAGGGGCTGGCGATGTTTGCTATTTGCCAGCCCCTCTTTTTTAAAGTGTGAAAAAATTTTTATGATGAGGTGCCTATGAAGAACTTTGATTTTATAAACAGATATGGTAATTCGATACAGAATAAAATTCAGATAAAAAAGACTACTTTTGTTTTAATGACATTATCCTTTATCATTTTAAATTTTTTTATTGTTTCTTTTCTTAATGTACAATGGATGAAAAAAGAGATAAAGTCTACTTATTTCTTTACAGCAGACTTTCAAAAAGATGTACCAAATAGTGAAAAGGAAAAAACAGAGATTGATGTATTAAAATTAGATGGAGTAAAGAAATTGAGATATGTGTCTAAAGAGGAGGCTTTTCAAAAACTTCAACATCAGCTTGATATTGCAATACCAAGAAGTGAAAACCCACTTTCAGACAGTATGATAATATACTATGATAAACCTTCTGATATTGAGGGAATACAGGTTAATTTAGAAAGCAATCAAAATATTAAAGAGGTTTTTGTAGATGGAACATATATTGCCTATAAAGACAAAGAGATGAGATTTTATAATATGCTTGCCTGGTGCATAGGTCTTTTAGGGATACTTCCACTATCTATAATAACTTACTTAGTCTATTACAGCTCTATTTCCATTGACTATATCAACAATGTAGGAATAATCCAGGATGATAAAGTGAATAGAAAGAGATCTAAGAGGATTAATGTTCTACCTGTTATTGCAAGTGCAACAATGGGAGTTTTAATATTTTTTAATATATATATTTATTTTAGGGAGCATCTGCTTAGTATAAGTGGTAATTATATTATTTTAAGTTTGAAAGAACTTGCATTTATGCACCTTCTTATACTCTTTGTAATTGTTCTTCTTATGTTGTTAAAACCTACTAAGATAATGGTTTTAAAGAGGGGGGAGTCTTGAAAAGAGTAATTTTATTATTTATTATGATAACTTCCTTTACTTTTTCTGAAAGTGTTACAGACATGGAGAAAAAAGTAAAAAATATAGAGAAACAGATTCAGGTAAAAAATACCAGAATAAAAAATATAGATGTACAGACACATCAGATTGAGGCACAGATAAAGACTATTGAAAAAGAGATAGTTGATATTGGAAATGACAGACAAAAAATCTTAAATGATATAAGGACAGTTGAAAAAAATATAGATTATGGAAAGAGAAATCTGGGAATTACTTCAACTGAACTTGATAGAAAAAAGCTGGAGTTTAAGGCAAAGATAATTGCCTGGAACAGATACAGCAAAGAGAAAGAAAAAATTTTAGATGAGCAGTCACTTTTAAAGAAAAACTTTGTAAGACTTCTATATGGAGACTTAGAAAAGATGGAATACATTAAAAATGTAGAAAGTGATATTAAAAAGGTCAAAAGCGATATTGAAGTTCAAAAGGCTCAACTGAGTGTACTTAGAAATAAACTTGCTCAAAACCTTTTACAGATGGATAGAAAAAAAGCACAGCAAAGTGCTCTTATAAAAAGACTGGCTGCGGAAAAAAGTGGACATGTACGTAGTATAAGTCAACTTCAAAAAGAAAAAGAAAGAATAGAAAAACAGATTAAAGAGATAATTGTAGCAAGAACCAAAACAGATACCAAGGTAGTCAATAAATCACAGGCTTATTCTAAATTAGGTCGTGTAATAAAACCTGTAGATGGTCCTATTGTAGTCCAATTCAATGAGAAAAAACAGCAACAGGTAACAAGCAACGGTATTGAAATTCAAGGAAGAATGGGAGCGAAAATAAAAGCTTCAGCAAAAGGAAAGGTAATATATGCTGATGTCTTCCAGGGACTTGGAAAAGTGGTAATGATAGACTATGGATACAATATGATAGGTGTTTATGGTAACCTTATTGCTACAAAAGTAACATTGAACCAGCAGGTTCAACAGGGAGCTGAAATTGGAGTATTAGGACTTTCAGTAGAGGGAAAACCAAATCTATACTATGAACTTAGATTTAACTTGAAACCTATAGACCCAGTTCCAATGTTTTAATGGAGGAAAATATGAAAAAAGTCTTTATTTTATACAATGAAGATAAGCCTGTAGCTAAAGAGATATATGATATAAGCTTAGATTACTTTAAGAAAAAAGGAATTGAGGTAACTAACAAGGCTAATAAGGCTGACTTTGGAGTGGTAATTGGCGGAGATGGAACTTTTTTAAGAGCTTTTAGAAACTTTATATTTAAGAAAAATCTCTATGTAATTGCCGTAAATGCAGGAAGTCTTGGGTTTTTAACTGAGATAAAAAAAGAAAATGTATTATTTGAATATGATAACTTTTTAAAAGGAGATTTCAACTCTGAGAAGAGACATGTACTTAAAGTTGAGATAGATGGGAAAAAATATTATGCATTGAATGAGGTAGTAGTATCTAAAGCAGGTATAACATCAAGAGTATTAAGAGTTAACTTTAAAGCTAATGATGAGTATATGTGCACCTATAAAGGTGATGGAGTCATTGTGGCTACACCAACTGGGTCAACAGCTTATTCAATGTCAGCAGGGGGACCTATTATCAAGTCTGATATGAAAGCTATGGTAATAACACCTATAGCTCCTCACAATCTAAATACAAGACCAATTGTAATAGGTGGAGAGGAAAAACTGACTCTTAAACTTGAGGATGAAAAAAGACTTGGACAGGTTATAATAGACGGACAGACAAATAGAAAAGTAACAATGGAAGATGAAATCAAAATAGAGTATTCTAAACATATGCTACATCTTGTAATACCGAAGAATAGAAACTATTACAGTGTATTAAGAGAAAAATTGAAATGGGGAGATAATCTGTGTTAAGAGAGCTTAAAATAGAAAATCTAGCTATAATAGATAAACTTGATTTGGAATTTGATGATGGCTTTATTGTACTTACAGGTGAAACAGGTGCTGGTAAATCAATAATCCTAAGTGGAATAAATCTGCTTATTGGAGAAAAAGCCACTACTGATATGATAAGAACAGGAGAGAAGTCTCTTTGTGCTCAAGGTGTATTTGAAGTAAATGATGAGCAGAGAGAGGAGATTTTAGCAACTTTTGGAATAGATGCTGAAGACAATGAGGTAATAGTAAGAAGAACATTAGATACAAGAGGAAGAGGAAAGGTCTATGTAAATGGAATGAGAGTTTCTCTAACCAATCTGAGAGAGATAATGGGAACTCTTGTGGATATTGTAGGACAACACTCACATCAGATGTTACTAAATAGGAATAATCATATTAAATTACTAGATAAATTTTTAGGCGATAAGGGTAGAGAGCTGTTGGAAAAAACAGCATCTCTATCTTCAAAATACAAAGAACTCACTACAAAAATAGAAGAGATAGAAAAAGACAGAAAAGATGCTATTGAAAAGAAAGAATTTTATGATTTTCAGCTTGCAGAACTCGAAAAGGTAAATCCAAAACCTGGAGAGGATGCAGAGCTTGAAGATGAGTATAAAAAGCTTTTCAATGCTGGTAAAATTAAGGAAAAGATACAGAATTCAACATTGTACTTAAGAGATGGAGAGATAAATGCAATCCATCTTTTATATAATTCTAAAAAAAATATAGAGGGACTCACTAAATATGGAGATGAATTTGGAGAGGTCTTAGATAAATTAGATAAAATCTATTATGAACTGGAAGACTGTGTAGATATTATGCAGACACTTGGAGAGGATATTGATATAGATGGAAATCGTCTTCAGGAAGTAGTGGACAGAATAGATGTCTTAAACAAACTTAAGATAAAATATGGAACTACTATTGAAGGAATAATAGAGTTTAAAGAGAGCATAGCTCAGAAGATAAAGCTTTTAGAGGATAACAGTTTTGCTATGCAGGATATGTTAAAAGAAAAAGATGCCATTGAAAAAGAGTACTGGAAAGTGGCAAAAGAGCTAAGAGAACTTAGAAAGAAAAAAGCTGTTGGAATAGAAAGAGAGCTTAAAAACGAACTTAAATTCTTAAAAATGGCTGACTCTAAAGTGCATATTGTAATAGAGGACAGTAAAGAGATAGGTCCTAAGGGATCTGATATTGTTGAGATATTTATCTCTACTAACCTTGGACAGGATCTGAAACCACTTGGCAAAATAGCTTCAGGTGGAGAGGTAAGTAGAATAATGCTGGCTCTAAAGGTTATATTCTCAAGAGTTGACAATATTCCAATACTTATCTTTGACGAGATAGATACAGGTGTAGGAGGAGAGACTGTAAGAAAGATAGCAGATAAACTTCGTGAGATTGGAGACCATGCTCAGGTGGTATCAATTACACACTCTCCAGCAATAGCTGCAAGAGCTCATCAGCAGTTCTATATTAAAAAGAAAAGTGATAACAACTCAACTAAGAGTATAGTGACAAAACTTGATTATGAAGGAAGAGTACAGGAAATAGCTAGAATGCTGGCAGGTGAAAGTGTTACAGAGGCAGTAATTGAGCATGCCCGTGAATTACTAGAAGAGCAATAGGTGATAATATGGACTTGATAAAGGAATTCTTAGATAATTCAAAAAATATAGGTAAGATAAACAGCACAACACTGGAAATATATAGAAAAGATATTGAAGATTTTGATGGATTTATTGTAGGTAAAGAACTTATAGATGTCACTTCTCAGGATATTATAGATTTTATAGCAAAATTAAAAACGAGATACAGTGACAGATCTATTTATAGAAAGATAAGTTCAATTAAAAGTTTTTATAAATATCTTATTGAAAATAGAATAATTGATATCTCTCCTGCAAGTGATATAGAGCTTCCAAATAAAATAGAGAAGAAAACTGAACCATTGGAAAAATGGGAGATAAAAAATATTTTAGATGCCTGTGGTGATTCCTATGAGGAGAAAAGGGATTCTTTAATAATAAGAATACTTTGTGAGACAGGACTTAAGATTGGAAATGTTTTGGATCTTGAAAAAGAGAGATTGGAACTTGCAAATTTTAAGGCAATTAATATATATGTTAATTCAAAAATCATAAATGAACCTTTAAGTGATAAATTAGCTGAGGATTTGAAAGAGTTTGCAGAACTTTTTGCAAAAAAATATCCAGATCAGAATAGACTTTTTGGAGAGCTTTCAAGACCTGCATTTAGAGTTAGATTTAAGATATATGCAAAAAGAGCAGATATTGAAAGAGAAGTATCACCTAGTATGATAAAGAAAATGGTGATAGAAGAAAAATTAAAAGATGAAGATGGAATGACTCTTATAGATAAGATAAGAGCTGAATATATGAGAATAGGAATAGGAGATGATTAGGTGAAAGCTGGATTTATAGCAGTAGTAGGAAGACCCAATGTAGGTAAGTCTACACTTATAAATAAATTGGTATCTGAAAAGGTAGCCATAGTTTCAAATAAAGCAGGAACAACAAGAGATAATATAAAGGGGATACTTAATTTTAATGATAATCAGTATATCTTTATAGATACTCCAGGAATACATAAGGCAAAACATCTGCTTGGAGAGTATATGACAAACTCTGCAATTAAAATATTAAAAGATGTAGATGTGATATTATTTGTATTAGATGGAACTCAGGAAATCAGTACTGGAGACCAGTTTGTAATGGAGAAAGTAAAAGAAGCAAGAAGAACTCCAAGAATACTTGTTGTAAATAAGATAGATAAATTAACTGATGAGCAGCTTGTAGCTAAAAGAGCTGAGATAGCTGAGAAATTAGGAGATTTTGATGGAATAGTAGAGATAGCTGGACAGTATGGAATAGGACTTCCAAAACTTCTTGAAAAGATAGATCCATTCTTAGAAGAGGGAATAAAATATTATCCAGATGATATGTATACAGATATGTCTGTGTATAAGATAATTACTGAGATTGTAAGAGAAAAAATACTTCTTAAAACAAGAGAAGAGATACCTCACTCAGTAGCTATTGAGATTTTAAATGTAACAAGAAGAGAAAATGGTAAGGATAAATTTGATATCAATATCTATGTAGAAAGAGATTCTCAAAAAGGAATTATCATTGGTAAAAATGGTAAACTTCTTAAAGAGATAGGAGCAGAGGCTAGAAAAGATATTGAGGAGTTATTAGGAGAGCAGATATATCTTACTCTTTGGGTAAAGGTTAAAGAGGACTGGAGAAAGAAGAAACCTTTCCTT
Organism: Fusobacterium sp. DD2; assembly: GCF_018205345.1. Lineage (NCBI taxonomy): Bacteria > Fusobacteriati > Fusobacteriota > Fusobacteriia > Fusobacteriales > Fusobacteriaceae > Fusobacterium > Fusobacterium sp. DD2. The sequence continues at coordinate 3,316 of NZ_JADRHM010000038.1, read as the reverse complement.
AAAGAGATGGGATACGTAGAGGAGAAATAGTTTTATAGAGAGAAAAGGAGATAAAATTGGATAATACAAAAATGGGAAAAAGAATATTAAAAAGATTCGTTTCTTATTACAGGCCATATAAGAAAATGTTTTTCATGGACCTTTTAGTAGCAACTGTGTCAGCTCTTTGTGACCTTGTATATCCTATGATTACAAGAGATGTAGTAAATAGAGTTATTCCCAATAGAGAATTCAGATTTATAATTATATTTGGAGCTGTGCTTTTGGGAGTATATCTGGTTAAAATGTTCTGTACATACTGGATGCAGTATTGGGGACATCTGGTAGGTGTTGGAATGCAGGCAGATATGAGACGTGATATTTACGAGCATCTTCAAAAATTACCAGTTAAATATTTTGACGATAATCAGACTGGTGGAATAATGTCACGTATTGTAAATGACCTGCAGGATATTTCAGAGCTTGCCCACCATGGACCTGAAGATTTATTTATATCATTTTTTATGATTTTAGGGTCATTTATAGTTTTAATAAGAATAAATATCATACTTACTGTTATTGTTTTCTGCATACTTCCATTTATAATCTGGTTCAGTATGTATAAAAGAAAGAAACTTCTGGCATCTTTTATGAAAACAAGAGAGAAGACAGGGTATATAAATGCCAAACTGCAAAATAGTATTTCTGGAATCAGAGTTTCTAAAGCATTTGTTATTGGAGAGGATGAAAAAGAGAGATTTGAAGAGGGAAATCAGCAGTTTGTAAATGCTAAAGCATTCTCATATAAGGTTATGGCTGAATATGGTGCAGGAGTAGGATTTTTAACAGACCTTCTGGATTATTCAGTTCTTATATTTGGAGGAATATTTGTTTATTATGGCAAGATAAATATTGGAGATTTCTTAGCATATCTTCTATACATAAAGATATTTACTCAGCCAATTAAGAGACTTATTGCTTTTGTAGAGCAGTTTCAAAATGGTATGAGTGGATTCAAGAGATTTATGGAGCTTATAGATATTGAGCATGAAAAAGATAGACCTGATGCTGTAGAGCTTAAAGAGGTCCATGGTCAAATAGATTTTGAGAATGTAAGTTTCAGTCATGAGGACAAAAAAGTTCTTGATAATATTACACTAAGTATAAAACAGGGTAAGATACTTGCACTTGTTGGACCATCAGGTGGAGGAAAGACAACTCTTTGTAACCTGATTCCAAGATTTTATGATGTTGACAGTGGAGATATTAAAATAGATGGTAGAAGTATCTATGATGTAAAGGTAGATTCTTTGAGAAGAAATATTGGAATAGTTCAACAGGATGTATTTTTATTTACTGGAACAATAAGAGATAATATAGCTGTTGGAAAAAGTGATGCTACAGATGAAGAGATAATGGATGCTGCTAAAAAGGCAAATATCCACGACCTTATTATGGAGATGCCTGAAGGTTATAACACAAATGTAGGTGAAAGAGGGGTAAAACTTTCTGGTGGACAGAAACAGAGAATAGCAATAGCTAGAATATTTTTGAAAAACCCACCTATTTTGATATTGGATGAGGCTACTTCAGCTCTTGATAATATAACTGAAAAACTTATACAGAAATCTTTGGAAGATCTGTGTAAGGGTAGAACAACAATTGTAGTTGCTCACAGATTATCTACAATTCAATCTGCTGATGAGATAATAGTACTTACTGATAATGGAATAGCAGAACGTGGAACTCATGAGGAACTTTTAGCTCAAAAAGGATTTTATTATAAGCTTAACAGTGCAAGTGAATTATAACGGAGGGAAAGCTATGAAAAGATATTTAGATTGCAGTGCCAGTGATTTGGAGAAAATGGGAAGAGATGAACTTTTACAATCAATAGCAGCAAGTGAAGGTAGATTAATTGTTACTGAAACTATAGGTGTAGCTAATCCAATGCTTGGAGATGTTACAAATGCAGAGCTTGCAGCAAGTATGGGAGCTGACCTTATTTTATTAAATCTTTTTGATGTAAATAATCCAGTGATAAATGGAATTTCATGTGAGGATAAAAAAGATATAGTAAGAAAGGTTAAAGAACTTACAGGTCGTAAAGTTGGAATAAATCTTGAACCTCTAGAACAGGGAGTAACAAGCAGTGTAGATATAAAAAGTACTTGGGAACTGTCTTCTGGAAGAAAAGGAACTCTTGAAAATGCACAAAAAGCAGTTGAAATGGGAGTGGACTTTATAGTTTTAACTGGAAATCCAGGGATAGGAGTTACTAATAAAGCCATAGCTGAAACTTTAAAAATATATAAGGAAAATTTAGGAGATAAAGTAGTATTAGTTGCAGGTAAGATGCATGCAGCTGGAATTTTAACTGAAGCTGGAGAAAATATAATTACGAAAGCTGATGTTGAGGAGTTTTCTAATGCTGGAGCAGATATTATTTTAATGCCTGCACCAGGTACTGTACCAGGAATTACAATGGAATATATAAGAAGCCTTGTAACTTATGCTCATTCATTGGGAAAACTTACATTAACAGCAATAGGGACTTCACAAGAGGGAGCAGATACAGATACAATAAAGCAGATAGCATTGATGTGTAAAATGACAGGAACAGATTTACATCACTTAGGAGATGCGGGATATTTTGGTATGGCACTTCCTGAGAACATATTGGAGTATGGTAAAGTAATAAGAGGTGTAAGACACACTTATCGCAGAATGGCACGTTCTATAAAAAGATAGATTTTTTTCATTTTCTTTTATACGAATATCACATTTTTAGATTAATATCACTAAAAAAAAGGAGGGAGAAATGAAAAAAATTGGAAAAACTTTATGTGGATTAATAGGCGGATTTATACTTCTATCAGGTGCAGTTGCAAATGAAGCTTATGGAAATAATCAAAGGAGATTATTGACAGAAAAAGAAGCAGTAAAAATAGCTTTGGATAATTCACCAAACTGGAAATTAAAAAAGATAGAGACAGAGATTAAAAAGGGAAAAGAGATATACGAAGTGGTACTTGTACATGATAGAGATGAGAAAGAGTATCTTATCAATGCAAGAACTGGTGAAATAGTAAAATATGAGGTAGAGGACCACGATGATGTAGTTGAATATGGAGATACTAAGATATCTTTTGAAGATGCAATAAAAATAGCTCTGGATAAGAGTGAAAATGGTGTCTTTAAAAAGGTTGAAATTGAAAGTAGAAGAGGAAAACTATATTATGATGTTGAGGTTCTGGAACCTACTAAGAAAAAAGAGTATAGGATAGATGTGGAAGATGGTCAAATAATATCCACTAAAATAGAGAATAGATAAAAT
>NZ_JADRHM010000037.1 GCF_018205345.1 Fusobacterium sp. DD2 | reverse complement strand
TTGTTTTGTTAAAATAGTGCACACTATTTTAAAATCACACATAGAGTATTGACAAAATACAGATAATAAGTGATAATAAAATATATAGGATTTTGCATTTTTGCATTTAGAGAGAAGAATAAGCTATCTTTTTTATTGTAGTACACAATTTTTTTTAGAAATTAAAGCAGTAAAAAGATGGCTTTTACTATTGTAGAGCTGATAAAAGTTCACGTGAAAGGAGAAATTATGAAGAAAGTTGTAGTAGTAGGAAGTATAAATATGGACCTGGTAAGTGTCTGTAAAAAGGCACCTAAAGGTGGAGAAACTCTCTTTGGAAGTGAATTTTTCCAGGCACCAGGAGGAAAAGGAGCTAATCAGGCAGTAGCTATAGGTAAATTAGGAACAGATGTAGTAATGCTTGGTAAGGTAGGAAAAGACTCTTTTGGTAAAGAGATGTTAAAAGAACTTGCTTCTTCAGGAGTAGAGATAGATTATATTGGAAAAGAAGAAGGTGCCACTGGAATAGCTAATATAGTATTAGAAGAGAGTGGGCAAAATAGAATAATAGTTATACCAGGTGCTAATGGACTTGTTGATAAAAAATATATAGATGAAAATATAGAGGTTATAAGAGATTGTGATGTTGTGGTAGCACAACTTGAAGTTCCTATTCAAACAGTTGAATATGTTTTTGCAAAAGCTAAGGAGCTTGGTAAAAAAACAATCCTAAATCCAGCACCAGCAGCTAAATTATCTCGTGAACTTATAAAAAATAGTGACTATATAGTTCCTAATGAAAGCGAACTTGGGGTTTTAACTGGAATAGATACAGAAAGTGATGAAGGAATTGAAAAAGCTGGTAAAAAGCTTATTGAAATGGGAGTTGGAAACCTTATAGTAACCTTAGGAAGCAAAGGTTCACTTTATATGAGTAGAGATAAAAAAGAGTATTATCCAGCATATGTAGTGAAAGCAGTGGATACAACTGCAGCTGGAGACAGTTTTATAGGTGGGTTTGTGAGAGAGCTTGACCTTGAAAAAAACAGCGTAGGAGAGGCAATAGAATTTGCTACTAAAGTATCAGCAATAGCAGTAACTAGAAGAGGTGCACAACCATCAATACCAACACTTGAAGAAGTATTAAATTTTAAGGGAGTGAAGAGATGAAAAAAGGAAGACTTTTAAACAGTGAATTATCATATGAAATAGCAAAAATAGGACATACAGCTCATATTACAATATGTGACGCAGGGCTTCCTATACCTGGAGATGTAAAGAGAATAGACCTTGCAGTAGAAGCTGGTGTACCATCATTTATAGGGGTATTAGATGCAGTATTAAGTGAGATGGAAGTTGAGGAGATAATCCTTGCTGAAGAGATTAAGGTAAAAAATCCTGATATGCTTGAAAAAATTCTTGTGACATTTAAGAAAGCTAAGATGAATCCTAAAATAGTTTGGGTAAATCATGAAAGATTAAAAGAGATTACGCATGAAAGCAATGCAATAGTAAGAACAGGAGAGTGTACTCCTTACTCTAATATCGTCTTAAAATCAGGAGTTGTATTTTAGGAGGAGGTATGGAAAAAGAAGTTGTATTAAAAATGACTGACATAACCAAGAGTTTTCCTGGGGTAAAAGCTTTAGATGGTGCCAATTTGAATATCTATAGGGGAAGAGTAATGGCTCTTATGGGAGAAAATGGTGCTGGAAAATCAACTCTTATAAAAGTTATGACAGGGATATATACCAAAGACAGTGGTTCTGTATCTGTGTGGGGTAAAGAGGTGGATTTTAAAAATGTAAGTGATTCTCAAAAGGCTGGGATAGCTGTTATTCACCAGGAACTTAACCTTATTCCAGAGCTTACCATAACAGATAATATATTTTTAGGAAGAGAACTCACTAATAAATTTGGAAAGATAGATTCAGCTCTTATGAAAATGGAAGCTAGAGCTCTTTTAGATAAACTTAATATAAAGGAGAAAGAGGATACCTTTGTAAAGGAACTTACTATAGGAAAGATGCAGATGGTGGAGATAGCTAAGGCACTTTCACAAAATGCAAAGATTATCGTGATGGATGAACCTACAGCAGCTCTTACTGACAGTGAAACTGAAAGCCTCTTTAAAGTAATACATGAGCTTACTAAAGAGGGAAAAAGCATTGTGTATATCTCGCATAGATTGAAAGAGATACCTGAGATATGTGATGATATTACTATAATGAGAAATGGTAAGTATATATGTGAAGCTGAAGTTAAGGATATAGATGAGGAATTTATCATTAGAAATATGGTTGGAAGAGAGCTTCATGAGCAGTTTCCAAGAGTGAAAGTTGAAAAGGGAAAAGAGGTGCTTCGTGTAGAGCATCTTAAGAATCACTATGTAAATGATGTATCTTTTGGACTTTGTGAAGGTGAGATACTTGGAATATCTGGTCTTATGGGAGCAGGAAGAACAGAACTTGCTAAAACTATATATGGAAATATAAAAAAGGATAGCGGAAAAGTAATTATAGATGGAGAAGAAAGAGATATAAAAAGTGAAAAAGATGGAATAGATGCAGGAATTGCCTATGTATCTGAGGATAGAAAAGGTGATGGACTGGTTTTAGGAATGAGTGTTAAAGAAAATATGACACTTTCAGCTTTGAGATATTTCTGTAAACTTTTCCAGCTTGAACATAAAAAAGAGAAGGCAAGTGTAGATGACTATGTTGAAAAATTTGGTATCAAGACTCCTACAATTAATCAAAAAATGAAAAATCTCAGTGGTGGTAATCAACAGAAGGTAGCAATAGCCAAGGCGTTGCTTATCAATCCTAAAATTCTTATTTTAGACGAACCTACACGTGGAGTAGACGTAGGAGCTAAAAAAGAGATATATGACTTTATAAATGAGCTTAAAGGAAAAGGGATGAGTATTATAATGATATCTTCTGAAATGCCTGAAATAATGGGATTAAGTGATAGAATACTGGTAGTGCACAATGGTGAGATTACTGGGGAATTTACAGCTGAAGAGGCTACTCAGGAAGATATTATGAGATGTGCAGTAGGAGGAAAAAGATGTTAAAAAAACTATGGAATAATAAACCTTTAATAGGACTTATTATATTTGCAATAATAGTGTCTGTACTTAATCCAAGATTTTTAACTTATGCAAATATCTTAAATGTGTTAAGACAGACATCTATCAACTCAATAATAGCAATAGGGATGACTATGGTAATTCTAACAGGTGGAATAGATCTTTCAGTTGGTTCAATTCTTGCATTTTGTGGTGCTGTAATGGCATATCTTTTAAATGCTGGATACAATCCTCTTATTGCATTTGTTATGACTTTGATATTGGGACTTCTATTTGGATTCTTCAATGGATTTTTAGTTTCTAAGATGAAACTTCAGGCCTTCATAGTTACATTGGTAACAATGACATTTTTAAGAGGAGCAACTCTTGTATTTACAGATGGAAGACCTATTACAGTAGATGATGGTGGAGTACTATTTGAAAATATAGGTGGAGGATATATGGCAAATATCCCAGTGCCTATCTATGTTATGGTAATACTTTTTATAGCAGCTCACTATCTTTTGATGCATACAAAATTTGGAAGATATACATATGCCATTGGAGGAAATGAAGAGGCAACTAAACTTTCAGGGATAAATGTATGTAAGGTAAAAATATGGATATATGGTCTTTGTGGAATGCTTTCTGCTCTTGCAGGGATTATTCTTACATCGAGACTGTTTTCAGCTCAACCAACAGCAGGAAGTGGATATGAACTTGATGCTATAGCTGCAGTTGTGCTAGGTGGAACTTCTCTTTCAGGAGGAGTTGGAAGAATTACGGGAACTGCTCTTGGAGCTATAATAATAGGTGTATTGGGAAATGCCCTAAACCTTTTAAATGTATCTTCATATTATCAAATGATGATTAAAGCAGCTGTAATATTGATAGCGGTACTAATAGACAGAAAGTCTAATAAATAAATTGAGGTGAGAGTTTAAATGAAAAAAATGGTTAAATTGTTTGGAATTGCGGCTTTAGTTTTAGCAGCTTCTACTGTTGCTAATGCTGAAAAAATCGGACTTGTAGTATCTACACAAAACAACCCATTCTTTGTTACATTAAAAGAGGGAGCAGAAGCAAAGGCTAAGGATCTTGGAGATGAACTGATAGTTTTAGATTCTCAAAATGACCCATCAAAAGAGCTTGGAAATGTTGAGGACCTGTTAATAAAAGGAGTAGATGTACTTTTAATTAACCCAACAGATTCTGATGCAGTTGCAAGTGCTGTAAAAGCAGCAAATAGAAAAAAAGTTCCTGTAGTAACTCTAGATAGAGCTGCTAATAAAGGACAAGTTGTTTCTCACGTAGCTTCTGACAACGTATTAGGTGGAGAGATGGCTGGAAACTTCATAATTGAAAAACTTAATGGAAAAGGAAAAGTTGTAGAACTTGAAGGAATTCCTGGTACTACTGCTGCAAGAGACAGAGGAGAAGGATTCAACAAAGTTGCAAAAGGAAAACTTGATGTAGTTGCAAAACAACCTGCTGATTTTGATAGAACTAAAGGACTTACTGTAATGGAAAATATATTACAAGCTCAACCTGAAATAGATGCAGTATTTGCTCATAATGATGAGATGGCTTTAGGAGCTTTAAAAGCTATTGAAGCATCAGGAAGAAATATAATTGTAGTTGGATTTGACGCTACTGATGATGCAGTTGCATCTGTAAAAGATGGTAAACTTGCTGCTACAGTTGCTCAAAAACCTGCAGAAATAGGAGCTAAAGGTGTAGAGATTGCTCATAAAATAATAAAACATGAAACTGTACCTGCTAATGTTCCTGTACCTTTACAACTTATAACTAAATAGTAAATTTCATATTAAGCTGGCCTGTGAATAATCTCAGGTCAGTTTTTTTATTGGGAAAAACGTGAGGAAAATGAGGAAATTTGATATAGTGAGATAAATTTTAAAGAGAATGAAGCTGAAAAATGTGGCTATTTTGAATTTAATCTTGACATTTTGTCTAAAATCCATTATAATGTTCTCGTGAACAATAAATAAAAACATAACCAAATGGAATAGATAAAAAGTACTACCTATGAAGTTTAAAAAAATTGGAAGAAGGAGTGTTTCGTATGAGAAATGTAGAAAAATACCAAGGAGTAATCCCAGCATTTTACGCTTGTTATGACAAAGATGGAAATATAAGCGTTGAAGGAGTAAAAGCTTTAACTAAATATTTTATAGAAGTAGGAGTTAAAGGTGTATACGTTGGAGGATCATCAGGAGAATGTATATATCAATCTAAAGAAGAAAGAAAATTAGTTCTTGAAACTATAATGAAAGAAGCAAAAGGAAAATTAACTGTAATAGCTCACGTAGCTTGTAACAATACTGCAGACAGTATGGAACTTGCTGCTCATGCTGAAAAATGTGGAGTAGACGCAATAGCTGCTATACCACCTATTTATTTCCACTTACCAGAACATGCAATAGCAAAATACTGGAACGATATTTCAAGTGCAGCTCCTAATACAGACTTTGTTATTTACAACATACCTCAATTAGCAGGAGTGGCTTTAACACCATCTCTATATAAAGAAATGTTAAAAAATCCTCGTGTTATAGGAGTTAAAAACTCATCTATGCCAATTCAAGATATTCAAATCTTTAAAGCAATAGGTGGAGAAGGAAAAGTTGTATTCAACGGTCCAGATGAACAATTTATCGGAGGATTCATGATAGGAGCAGATGGAGGAATCGGTGGAACTTATGGTGCTATGCCTAAATTATTCCTTAAAGCTTTAGACTGCCTTAAAAAAGGAGATTACAAAACAGCTCGTGCTATTCAATATGATGTAAATGATATTATAACAGCTCTATGCTCTTGCAAAGGAAATATGTATGGAGTAATAAAAGCTACTTTAAAAATCAACCACAACATTGAAATTGGTGGAGTTCGTGCACCTCTTGCTCAATTAGCACCAGAAGATATGCCAAAAGTAGAAGCTTGTGCTAAATTAATAAGAGATACAGAAGCTAAATATTTATAATAATTCACACACATAAACCAAAAAGGTCTCTGGATTTTATCCAGGGGCTTTTTTATTGTTGATTTTTTTATCAATTTACGAGATAATATAATAGGTAAAAACTACAGAGGATGATGCATATGACTAAGAAGCCGAAAGTTGTCGTAATTGGCGGTGGAAGTGGAATTTCAGTTGTATTAAGGGGTTTAAAATATCTTCCTATAGATTTGACAGCTATTGTATCAGTAGCAGATGATGGTGGAAGCAGTGGTGTACTTAGAAAAGAATTTAATTCACCACCACCTGGAGATTTAAGAAATGTTCTGATAGCTCTAAGTGATGTTGAGCCTATTATAGAAGATGTATTTCAGTATAGATTTGACAAGGGAAGTTCTTTAGGAGGACATCCATTGGGAAATCTTTTGATACTGGCTATGAATGAGATTACAGGTGACATAGGAGAGGCTATGTATAGGCTAAGAAAGCTATTTAACATCAAAGCTAGAATCTTGCCTGCAACTACTGAAAGAATTGTCTTATATGGTGAAATGGAAGACGGAGAGATAATTGAAGGAGAGTCTCAGATACCAAAATCTGGGAAAAAGATAAAAAGAGTATTTTATAAGAGAAATATAAAAGCTCCAGAGATGAATTTGAAAGAGCTTGAAGAAGCTGATCTTATTGTATTTGGAATAGGAAGTTTATATACTTCACTGTTACCAGATCTTCTTTTAGATGGAATAAAAGAGGCACTGGAAAAAAACAGAGGAAAAAAAGTATATGTTTGTAATGCTATGCAACAACCTGGAGAAACAGCAGGGTTTACTGCCTATGATCATGTGAAGGTATTGCGTGATACAATAGGAGATATAATTGATGAGGTAATAGTAGATACAAGAGAACTTCCTCAGGAGACCATTGATAGATATAAGAAATATCAAGGTGGCCGTGTAAAGGTTGATAAGGAGAAAATAGAGGAACTTGGAATCAAAGTAATAGATAGGGATATATTGGAAGTTGATAAGAAAGGAATGGTAAGACACCACCCATATAAACTGGCAGCTACATTATACTCTTTAATTGAAAAATGGGGGAATTTCTATGTTTAATCATGTGTTTGGACCTGTTCCATCAAGAAGGCTTGGAATGTCTTTAGGTGTAGATCTGGTAACAGGAAAAAGTTGTAATATGAACTGTATCTTCTGTGAATGTGGAAGAACAACTGGTCTTACAATTGAAAGAAGAAGATTTAAGGATCCAGAAGAGGTAAAAAAAGAGATAAAATTGGCTTTAGAAGAGGTAACCCCTGACTATATAACTTTTTCAGGAAGTGGAGAACCAACTCTTAGCCTGGATCTTGGAGATATAATTGACTGGATAAAAAAGAATACAGCTGTAAAAGTCTGTGTAATAACAAACTCTCTTCTTTTAGATGATATGAAAGTTGTAGAGGAGTTAAAAAATGCAGATCTTATAATTCCTACAATTAACAGTGTAGATAACCTTATATTCAAAAAGATAAATAGACCATCTGTAAAAGATAATATAGATAGAGTGACGAAAGGGATTGAAAATTTAAGCAGATATTATAAAGGGGACACATATTTAGAGTGCTTTATAATAGAGGGTTTAAATGACAGTGATGAGCATACTGATAGAATGGCAAAATTTTTAAAACCACTTCATTTTACAAAGCTTCAGCTTAACTCTTTAGATAGAGAGGGAGCAGAAAGCTGGGTAAAACCTGCTTCTATGGAAACACTTGAAAAAGTTAAAGGGAGATATGTTCATAACGGTATTGAAAATGTTGAGATAATAAAGAAGCTTCAAGAGAGAAAAGATAAGATAGAGATGGATGAAGAACTTGTAAGAAACATGGAAACAAAGAGAAAGTACTCAGCTGAGGAATTGAAAAAAATATATAAGATGTAAAAAATTACTTTTCAGTGCACCTGAAATCTTAAATAGATAAGATAGAGGGTGCATTTTTGTAAAAAGTGAAAAACTTCAATAAAATCAGGGAGTTTATTTGCATTGGAGTAAAAACTGTGGTATCCTTATGGTAGGAACACTGAAAAACAGGCGGGCTTAATTAAAAAAGTTAATATTAAATGAGTTCCTATGAGCTCAATAAAAACAAAGGTTTCTAGAGGTAAAAACCATTTGAATTAAAATAATTGAAAAAACTTTTAAAAAAGTTGTTGACAGTTTTTCTTTTATATGGTAATATTATTCTTGTCCGAGAGAAACGGACGCAAGACAAATGGAGATGCCGCTTTAGCTCATCTGGTAGAGCAACTGACTTGTAATCAGTAGGTGATTGGTTCGATTCCGATAAGCGGCACCAGGATGCCCCGTTCGTTCAGTGGTAAGGACATCAGATTTTCACTCTGGAAACAGGGGTTCGATTCCCCTACGGGGTACCAAAAGTACCTAAATGAATCAACAATTTAATAGTTAAAACGGTGAGGTACCCAAGTGGCCAAAGGGATCAGACTGTAAATCTGCCGGCTCTGCCTTCGAAGGTTCGAATCCTTCCCTCACCACCATTTTATCTAAGCCTGCACAGAATTGCTTACAGCATGATGTGGGGATTTTTTTTTATAAAAACCTAAAAATGCTAGAATTTTTTAAAGTTTAGTAGTAAAATAGAGTAAAGTAATTAAAAATTGGAGGTATACCAAAATGTCTAAAGCGAAATATGAAAGAAGTAAACCACATGTTAACATTGGAACAATAGGGCACGTTGACCACGGAAAAACAACAACTACAGCAGCTATATCAAAAGTTCTATCAGACTTAGGACTAGCTCAAAAAGTTGATTTCGGAAATATCGACGCAGCTCCAGAAGAAAAAGAAAGAGGAATTACAATCAATACATCTCACATTGAGTATGAAACTAAAAACAGACACTATGCTCACGTTGACTGTCCAGGACACGCTGACTACGTAAAAAACATGATTACAGGAGCAGCTCAAATGGACGGAGCAATACTTGTTGTATCTGCAGCTGATGGACCAATGCCACAAACTAGAGAACACATTCTATTATCTAGACAAGTTGGAGTTCCATACATTGTTGTATACTTAAATAAAGCTGATATGGTAGATGACCCAGAATTACTAGAATTAGTTGAAATGGAAGTTAGAGAATTATTAAATGAATATGGATTCCCAGGAGATGAAATTCCAGTTGTTGTTGGATCTTCATTAGGTGCATTAAATGGAGAACAAAAATGGGTTGACAAGATTATTGAATTAGTTGATGCAGTAGATAACTACATCCCAACTCCTGAAAGAGCTGTAGACCAACCATTCCTAATGCCAATAGAAGACGTATTCACTATTACAGGAAGAGGAACAGTTGTAACAGGAAGAGTTGAAAGAGGAATAATCAAAGTTGGAGAAGAAGTTGAAATAGTTGGAATTAAACCTACTACTAAGACTATAGTAACTGGAGTAGAAATGTTCAGAAAACTTCTTGATCAAGGTCAAGCAGGAGACAACATTGGAGCTCTATTAAGAGGAACTAAGAAAGAAGACGTTGAAAGAGGACAAGTTCTTGCTAAACCAGGATCAATCACTCCTCATACAAACTTCAAAGGAGAAGTATACGTTCTAACTAAAGAAGAAGGAGGAAGACATACTCCATTCTTTACAGGATATAGACCACAATTCTACTTTAGAACAACTGACATAACTGGACAAGTTACATTACCTGAAGGAGTAGAAATGGTAATGCCAGGAGACAATATCACAATGACAGTTGAATTAATTCACCCAATCGCAATGGAAGCAGGATTAAGATTCGCTATCAGAGAAGGTGGAAGAACAGTAGCTTCTGGAGTAGTTTCTCAAATAATTAAATAATAATAAGCAATAATATAAAGAAATGCCTAGCCTGGCTAGGCATTTTTATTTGCAATAATATAGAAAGAATTAAGGATAAATATATTTTAGGGATTGCTATATTATAAAAATATTTTACTTAATTGAGGTTATTTTACATATACACATATATATTATAGTAGGAAAAAGAGATAATAAAATTTTTTTAAAAAAAATCAAAAAAAACTTCAAAAAAGTTGATAAAAATGATATGATATAGAGAACGCAGTAAAAATATAGAAAAAAGATCAAAAAAAGTAAAAAAAAGCTTGGTTTTTTTTGATGACTGTGATATAATCCTTAAGGTGTATAAGGATATTGTATCCTTAAGAGATAATTTTCAAGGAGGTGTAAAGGAATAAATGGCTTCTAATAACAAATTAAGAATCTACTTAAAGGCTTATGATCACACTTTATTAGATCAATCAGCTAAAAAAATAGCGGAAGTTGCTAAAAAGTCTGGTGCGGAAATCGCAGGACCTATGCCATTACCTACTAAAATTAGAAAGTACACTGTTTTAAGATCAGTGCATGTAAACAAGGATTCAAGAGAACAATTTGAAATGAGAGTACACAGAAGAATGGTAGAAATTAACAATTCTACGCAAAAGACAATAGCTTCGTTAACAGCGGTTAACTTACCAGCTGGTGTTGGGATAGAAATCAAACAAATCTAATTGATTTTTAGAAAGACATTGTAAGGTTTTATTCCGGGTAATTTGATTTGTTTGATAAGAGGATTATCGAAATCTTAAATTATCCTTACAGAATAATACAAGTTGACGCTTTTTTTAAAGCTAGACAGTAGAACCACGAGGTCGAGTTGTCAACCAATATATTATTTGATGGAGGTAGAAAATAATGACAGGAATTTTAGCAAAAAAAGTTGGAATGACTCAAATATTTGAAGATGGAAAATTCATTCCAGTAACAGTTGTTGAAGCTGGTCCTAACTACGTACTACAAAAGAAAACTGTAGAAAACGATGGTTACACAGCATTACAATTAGGATTTGACGAAAAAAGAGAAAAAAATACTACTAAACCAGTAATGGGAATCTTCAAGAAAGCAGGAGTTAACCCTCAAAGATTCGTAAGAGAAGTAAAAGTTGACTCAGTTGAAGGTTATGAATTAGGACAAGAAATTAAAGTTGATACTTTTGCAGAAGTTGAATATGTTGATATTACAGGAACTTCTAAAGGTAAAGGTACAGCAGGGGTTATGAAAAGACACGGATTCGGTGGAAACAGAGCTACTCACGGGGTTTCAAGAAACCACAGACTAGGTGGATCTATCGGAATGTCATCATGGCCTGGAAAAGTTCTAAAAGGTAAAAGAATGGCTGGACAACACGGTAACGCAACTGTAACAGTTCAAAACCTTAAAGTAGTTAAAGTTGATGCAGAAAACAACTTGTTACTAATTAAGGGAGCAGTTCCAGGAGCAAAAAACGGATATTTAGTTGTAAGACCAGCTGTTAAAAAATAATGGTTAGTAGATGTGGAAGGAGGAAAACAATGGCAGTTTTAAACATATATGACTTGACTGGAAATCAAACTGGAACTGTAGAAGTTAAAGATACAGTATTCGGTATTGAACCTAATCAAGCAGTACTTCATGAAGTACTAACTGCAGAATTAGCAGCTGCTAGACAAGGAACTGCAGCTACTAAGACTAGAGCAATGGTTAGAGGAGGAGGAAGAAAACCTTTCAAACAAAAAGGTACTGGTAGAGCTAGACAAGGAAGTATCAGAGCTCCTCACATGGTTGGTGGAGGAGTAACATTCGGACCTCAACCAAGATCATACGAGAAAAAAATAAATAGAAAAGTAAGAAACCTAGCATTAAGATCAGCTTTATCTGCTAAACTTGCTAGTGGAGATATCTTAGTAATAGATGGTACAATAGATACTCCAAAAACAAAAACAATAGTTACTTTAACTAATGCAGTTAATGCAACTAACAGACAATTATTTGTTGTAAATGATCTTGCAGAACAAGCAGATTACAACTTATACATGTCAGTAAGAAACTTAGAAAATGCTGTAGTATTACAACCAAATGAAATTGGAGTATACTGGCTATTAAAACAAAACAAAGTAATTCTTACTAAAGAAGCACTAACTACAATAGAGGAGGTGCTTGGATAATGACAGCTTATGACATCATTAGAAAACCAGTTATAACTGAAAAAAGCGAAATGTTAAGAAGAGAATTTAACAAATACACTTTCGAAGTTAACGTTAAAGCAAACAAAATTCAAATAAAGAAAGCTGTAGAGGAATTATTTAACGTAAAAGTTGAAGCTGTATCTACATTAAACAGCAAACCAGTTGTTAAAAGACACGGAATGAAACTTTACAAAACTCAAGCTAAAAAGAAGGCTATCGTTAAGTTAGCACAAGGAAACACAATCACTTATTTCAAAGAAGTGTAATTAATTAATAAATATATAGATACTGTAAACGGCTAAAGATATATATAGGTCTAAGAAAGAAATTTTTCGGAGGTTAAGCACAATGGCTATTAGAAAATTAAAAGCTATAACTAACGGGACAAGAGGAATGTCTAGATTAGTTAACGAACTTGATAATGTAAGACCTGAAAAGTCTTTAACTGCACCTTTAAGCTCTGCATATGGAAGAGACAACTATGGTCACAGAACTTGTAGAGATAGACAAAAAGGACACAAAAGACTTTACAGAATTATCGATTTCAAAAGAAATAAAATGGATGTACCTGCAAGAGTTCAATCTATCGAGTACGATCCAAACAGAACAGCTAATATAGCTCTTTTATTCTACGTTGACGGAGAAAAAAGATATATACTAGCTCCAAAAGGACTAAAAAAAGGCGACATGGTTGTGGCAGGATCTCAAGCTGAGATTAAACCAGGAAACGCATTAAAAATAAAAGATATGCCAGTAGGGGTTCAAATTCATAATATTGAACTACAAAGAGGAAAGGGTGGACAACTAGTAAGATCTGCAGGAACTGCAGCAAGACTAGTTGCAAAAGAAGGTACTTACTGTCACGTTGAGTTACCATCAGGTGAATTAAGATTAATTCACGGTGAATGTATGGCAACTATCGGTGAAGTAGGAAACGCAGAACACAGCTTAGTACACATTGGTAAAGCTGGTAGAAACAGACATATGGGTAAAAGACCTCATGTAAGAGGATCTGTAATGAACCCTTGTGATCACCCTCATGGAGGAGGAGAAGGAAAAACTCCTGTAGGAAGAAAAGCTCCTTTAACACCTTGGGGAAAACCTGCTATGGGTGTTAAGACTAGAGGTAAGAAAACTACAGATAAATTTATCGTAAGAAGAAGAAACGATAAATAATTCTAAATTCAAATTCGAGAGGAGGCTAATAAGGAATGGCTAGATCATTAAAAAAAGGACCTTTCTGTGACCACCACTTAATGAAGAAAGTTGAAGAAGCTGTTGCTGCTGAAAACTTAAAAGCTGTAATTAAGACTTGGTCAAGAAGATCAACTATATTCCCTAACTTCATTGGATTAACTTTTGGTGTATATAATGGGAAAAAACACATACCTGTTCATGTAACTGAGCAAATGGTTGGACACAAATTAGGTGAATTTGCTCCAACAAGAACTTACCATGGACACGGAACAGATAAGAAATAGTAAGTAAATTTTCGATAAATTTTAAGATTTAAGTAAGAAAAGAGGAGGTTGGACTAGTGGAAGCTAGAGCAATTACTAGATTCGTAAGAATGTCTCCTAGAAAAGCTAGATTAGTAGCTGACTTAGTGAGAGGAAAATCAGCACTAGAAGCATTGGATATTCTAGAATATACAGATAAAAAAGCAGCTAGATTGATAAAAAAGACATTAGCATCAGCTATTGCTAATGCAACTAACAACTTCAAAATGAACGAAGATAAGTTAGTAGTTTCAACAATTATGATAAATGATGGACCAGCTCTTAAAAGAATAATGCCTAGAGCTATGGGAAGAGCAGATATAATCAGAAAGCCAACAGCCCACATTGTTGTTGGGGTTTCTGAAGAGTAGTTGAAGGAGGTAAGACTGTGGGACAAAAAGTAGATCCTAGAGGACTAAGACTTGGAATTACAAGAACTTGGGATTCTAACTGGTATGCAGATAAAAAGGAATACGCTAAGTACTTCCATGAAGATGTAAAAATCAGAGAGTATATCAAGAAAAACTACTACCATGCTGGAATAGCAAAGGTTAAGATCGAAAGAACTTCTCCTTCAAATGTAGTAATCCTTGTATACACTGCTAAAGCAGGAATAATCATCGGAAGAAAAGGTGCTGAAATAGATAACTTAAGAGCAAATCTTGAGAAAATGACAGGTAAAAAAGTTACTGTTAAAGTACAAGAAGTAAAAGAATTTAATAAAGATGCTGTTCTAGTAGCAGAAAGCATCGCTACAGCAATCGAAAAGAGAGTAGCTTACAAAAGAGCTATGAATCAAGCTATAATGAGAGCTATGAGAGCTGGAGCAAAAGGAATCAAAATAATGGTTTCAGGAAGACTAAATGGAGCAGAAATAGCAAGAGCTGAATGGGCAGTTGAAGGAAAAGTTCCTTTACATACATTAAGAGCTGACATTGATTATGCAGTTGCAACAGCTCATACAACTTATGGAGCTCTTGGAATTAAAGTATGGATTTTCCATGGTGAAGTTCTTCCAACTAAGAAGGAAGGAGGAGAAGCGTAGTCATGTTAATGCCAAAAAGAACAAAACATAGAAAAATGTTTAGAGGTAGAATGAAAGGTGCAGCTCATAAAGGGAACACAGTAGCATTCGGAGAATACGGACTACAAGCTTTAGAGCCACACTGGATATCAAATAGACAAATAGAAGCATGCAGAGTTGCTATCAACAGAACTTTCAAAAGAGAAGGAAAAGTTATTATAAGAATATTCCCTCATAAACCTATTACAGCAAGACCTGCTGGAGTGAGAATGGGTAAAGGTAAAGGAAACGTTGAAGGTTGGGTAGCAGTAGTTAAACCAGGAAGAATCATGTTTGAAGTTTCTGGTGTAAGTGAAGAAGTAGCAAATGTAGCTTTAAGAAAAGCAGCTATGAAACTTCCTGTTAGATGTAAGATTGTTAAGAAAGAGAATGGTGGTGAAAACTAATGAGAGCTAAACAAATAAGAGAAATGTCAACTGAAGACTTAGTTGTTAAGTGTAAAGAACTAAAAGAAGAATTATTCAACTTAAAGTTCCAACTTTCATTAGGTCAACTTACTAACACTGCTAAAATTAGAGAAGTTAGAAGAGAAATTGCAAGAATAAATACAATTTTAAATGAAAGATAATCTCGTTCATATATATTGATTCTTAGGAAGAGGAGGTTAATGTCTTGAGAAACGAAAGAAAAGTTAGAGAAGGAATAGTTGTTTCAGACAAAATGGATAAAACTATCGTTGTTGCATTTGAAACAATGGCTTTACACCCAATCTATAAGAAGAGAGTAAAAAGCACTACTAAGTTTAAAGCTCATGATGAAAACAATGTAGCTAAAACTGGAGATAGAGTTATAATTATGGAAACTAGACCATTATCAAAAGATAAAAGATGGAGACTAGTAGAGATTGTTGAAAAAGCTAGATAATTCCAATTATTGTGAGAGGAGGATAATTTAATGGTACAACAACAAACTATCCTTAACGTCGCTGATAACTCAGGTGCTAAAAAATTAATGGTAATAAGAGTACTAGGTGGATCTAGAAAAAGATTTGGAAAAATCGGAGACATCGTAGTAGCATCAGTTAAAGAAGCTATCCCTGGTGGAAACGTTAAAAAAGGTGACATAGTTAAGGCTGTAATAGTAAGAACTAAAAAAGAATTAAGAAGAGCAGACGGATCATACATAAAATTTGATGATAACGCAGGAGTTATAATCAACGCAAATAATGAGCCAAAAGCAACAAGAATATTTGGGCCAGTTGCAAGAGAGTTAAGAGCTAAAAACTTCCTTAAGATTTTATCTCTAGCTCCAGAAGTAATCTAATAATTAAGATAATCAAGAGAGGAGGCTAATAACGTGGCTAAACCTAAAATTAAATTTATACCAAAATCTTTACATGTAAAAGCTGGAGATATGGTTTATGTAATTTCTGGTAAAGATAAAGGAAAAACAGGTAAAGTAGTTAAAGTTTTCCCTAATAAAGGAAAAGTTGTAGTTGAAGGAATAAATGTAGTAACTAAACATATAAAGCCAACTCCAATAAACCCACAAGGTGGAGTTGTTACTAAACCAGCTCCTATATTCTCATCTAAAGTAATGTTATTTGATGAGAAAGCTGGAAAACCAACAAGAATTGGATTCAAAATGGTAGATGGTAAGAAAGTAAGATACTCAAAAGTATCAGGAGAAGTTCTATAAGAAGGGAGGAAAACGTAAGTGTCTAAATACGTTTCTAGATATCATAAATTATATAACGATGTTGTAGCACCTGCTTTAATGAAAGAATTAGGACTATCAAACATCATGGAATGTCCAAAACTAGAAAAGATAATTGTTAACATGGGAGTTGGAGAAGCTACAGAAAACTCTAAACTTATGGAAGCAGCTTTAGCTGACTTAACAACAATTACTGGACAAAAACCAATAGTAAGAAAAGCAAAAAAATCTGAAGCTGGATTCAAATTAAGAGAAGGAATGCCAATCGGTGCAAAAGTAACTTTAAGAAAAGAAAGAATGTACGATTTTCTAGATAGATTAGTTAATGTGGTTCTTCCAAGAGTAAGAGACTTTGAAGGAGTTTCAGCTAATGCATTTGATGGAAGAGGAAACTACTCTTTAGGATTAAGAGATCAACTAGTATTCCCAGAAATCGAATTCGATAAAGTTGAAAAACTTTTAGGAATGTCTATCACTATGGTTTCTTCTGCAAGAAATGACGAAGAAGGAAGAGCTTTACTTAAGGCTTTCGGAATGCCTTTCAAAAAGTAATAGTGAGGAGGGAGTAAAGAATAGATGGCAAAAAAATCAATGATCGCTAGAGATGCTAGAAGAGCTGCTTTAAGCGAGAAATATGCTGAAAAAAGAGCTGAACTAAAGAAAAGAGTAGCTGAAGGAGATATGGAAGCTATGTATGAATTAAACAAACTTCCAAAAGACTCTTCTGCAGTTAGAATGAGAAATAGATGTCAGTTAGACGGAAGACCAAGAGGATTCATGAGAGAATTTGGAATTTCAAGAGTAAAATTCAGACAGCTAGCAGGAGCTGGAGTTATACCAGGTGTAAAAAAATCATCTTGGTAATATTTTAGGAACAGTAGGAAGGAGGATTTTCGTAGATGTATTTAACAGATCCAATTGCTGATATGTTAACAAGAATCAGAAATGCAAATGCAGTAATGCATGAAAAAGTAGATGTACCTCATTCAACTTTAAAGGAAAAAATCGCAGAAATTCTTAAAGAAGAAGGATATATTGCAAATTATAAGGTTGTAACTGACGGGAACAAAAAGAATATAAGAGTTTACTTAAAATATGACGGTAAAGATAGAGTTATCAAAGGAATCAAAAGAATTTCTAAACCTGGAAGAAGAGTATATTCTTCAGTAGAAGATATGCCAAGAGTTCTATCAGGATTAGGAATTGCCATAGTATCTACTTCTAAAGGAATTGTTACTGACAAAGTAGCTAGAAGAGAAAACGTAGGTGGAGAGATTCTTGCATTTGTTTGGTAATAAAAACTTAGGAGGTGTTGGTAAATGTCAAGAATAGGTAAAAAACCTATAGTAGTACCTTCTGGGGTTGAAGTAACTATAAACGGAAACGTTGTTACTGTAAAAGGACCAAAGGGTACTCTAACAAAAGAATTTAATTCAATGTTACAAATAAAAGAAGTTAAAGGTGAAGATCACCACAAATCTGTAACTGAAATAGTTATAGAAAGACCAAATGACTTACCAGAAGTAAGAGCCCTACACGGAACTACAAGATCATTATTACACAATATGGTTGTTGGAGTTTCTGAAGGATTCAGAAAAACTTTAAACTTGGTAGGAGTTGGATACAGAGCTGCAGCTAAAGGAAAAGGACTAGAGTTATCTTTAGGATATTCTCACCCAATTGTAATCGATGAGATTCCTGGAATCACATTCACAGTTGAAAAGAATACAACAATCCACATTGATGGAGCTGAAAAAGAACTAGTTGGACAAGTTGCTGCAAATATCAGAGCTAAGAGAGCTCCAGAACCTTATAAAGGAAAAGGAGTTAAGTATTCTGACGAACACGTTAGAAGAAAAGAAGGTAAAAAAGCTTAAGCTTAACTAAAAGGAGGTAAGACAGTTGTTTAAGAAGGTAGATAGACAAGCTGTAAGAACAAGAAAGCACTTATCAATCAGAAACAAGATTTCTGGTACAGCTGATAGACCAAGACTTTCTGTATATAGATCAAACAACAATATCTTTGCTCAATTAATAGATGATGTAAATGGAGTAACTCTAGTATCAGCATCAACTATTGACAAAGCGTTAAAAGCAAGTATTGCAAATGGTGGAAATTTAGATGCTGCTAAAGCTGTAGGTAAAGCTTTAGGAGAAAGAGCAGCAGCTAAAGGAATAAAAAATGTTGTATTCGATAGATCAGGATACAAATACATGGGAAGAATAGCCGCTCTTGCTGAAGCAGCTAGAGAAGCAGGACTAAGCTTCTAATTCTATTAGAGAGGAGGATTTCACTTGTCTAAGTTAGCAAATAGAGAAGAAAAACAATATCAAGAAAAATTACTTAAAATTTCAAGAGTTTCTAAGACAACTAAAGGAGGAAGAACAATATCTTTCTCAGTTTTAGCAGCTGTTGGAGATGGAGAAGGAAAGGTTGGTTTAGGATTAGGAAAAGCTAATGGTGTTCCTGATGCTATAAGAAAAGCCCTTGCTTCTGCTAAGAAAAATATAGTAGATATTTCTATAAAAGGAGGAACTATCCCACACGAAACTGAATGTAAATGGGGTGGAACTACTTTATGGATGGCACCAGCTTATGAAGGAACTGGAGTTATCGCTGGATCAGCAACAAGAGAAATATTAGAACTTGTTGGTGTACGTGACATTTTAACTAAAATAAAAGGATCTAGAAACAAACACAATGTTGCTAGAGCTACAATAGAAGCTTTAAAATCTCTAAGAACTGCTGAACAAATTGCAGCTGCTAGAGGTAAAGAAGTTAAAGATATCTTAAGCTAGGAGGGAATTTTAATGGTAAAGCTTAGAATAGAGCTTGTAAAAAGCATAATCGGAAGAAAGCCTAACCACATAGCAACTGTAAAGTCGCTAGGGCTTAAGAAGATGAATGATGTAGTAGAGTTAGTAGAAACTCCTGAGTTAAAAGGAAAACTAGCTCAAGTTTCTTACTTACTTAATGTAGAGGAGGTGCAAGCATAATGAAATTAAACGAATTAATGCCTTCTGTACAAAGAAAAGCTAGAAAAAGAGTTGGAAGAGGAGAATCTTCAGGTCTAGGAAGAACTTGCGGAAAAGGTGCAAATGGTCAAAAATCTAGATCAGGAAAAGGAGTTAAACCTTACTTCGAAGGTGGACAAATGCCTATCTATAGAAGAGTTCCAAAAAGAGGTTTCTCTAACGCATTATTCAAAAGAGAATATGCTATAGTTACATTAGCTATGTTAAATAAATTTGAAGATGGAGCAGAAGTTACTCCAGAAATCTTAGTTGAAAACGGAATCGTTAGAGACTTAAAAGATGGAATCAAAGTTTTAGGAAACGGAACTTTAGAGAAAAAAGTAACAGTTAAAGCTCACAAAGTTTCTGCTTCTGCTAAAGCAGCTATCGAAGCTAAAGGTGGATCAGTAGAAATAATTGAAGTTAATACTTTTGTTAACGCATCAACTGAAAACAAATAGTCTTAACTTGCTATTCATAAAAGCGAGGTGAAGTTGTTTTGACTTTGATGGAAAAATTTAATATGAAATTGAGTAGCATTATGAAGATTCCTGAGCTAAGGGAGAGAATCGTCTTCACCTTGTTAATGTTTCTAGTTGCTAGAGTGGGAACTTATATTCCTGCTCCAGGGGTTGATGTAGATAGACTAGCGACTATGACTGCACAAAGTGATATTTTGGGTTATATAAACATGTTTTCTGGAGGAGCTTTCAAAAGGGTATCTATATTTGCTCTTGGGATAGTTCCTTACATTAACTCATCGATTGTATTTAGCTTATTGGCTGTAATTGTCCCTAAGATTGAAGAGATTCAAAAAGAGGGAGAATCAGGACGTAACAAGATCACTCAATGGACTAGATATGTAACAATCGCAGTAGCGGTGGTACAATCATTTGGAGTATGCTTATGGTTACAATCTGTTGGATTAGTAACTTCTCCAGGAACATTATTCTTCTTGACTACAATTGTTACCCTAACAGCAGGAACTGTGTTCTTGATGTGGATAGGAGAGCAAATATCAATCAAGGGAATTGGGAACGGAGTATCTCTACTTATTTTCTTGAACGTTATATCTGGAGGACCTTCAAATATAGTTCAGACTATTCAAAGTATGAGAGGAAGTAAATTCCTTATTCCAGTATTATTATTGATTGGATTAGCTGGAATTTTAGTTGTAACAGGGATAGTAATTTTCCAATTAGGAGAAAGAAAAATACCTATCCATTACGTAGGAAAGGGATTTAGTGGAAGAGGAGGTATGGGTCAAAACTCATATATTCCATTGAAACTAAACAGTGCTGGAGTAATGCCTGTTATCTTTGCATCAGTTGTAATGATGATACCATCAGCTTTAGTAAATGTAATCCCATCTGAGTATACTATTAAAACTACATTGTCAATGATATTTAATCAAAATCACCCAGTGTATATGATATTGTATGCTATAGTAATCATATTCTTTTCATTCTTCTATACAGCTATTGTATTTGACCCTGAAAAGGTTGCAGATAACTTGAAGCAAGGTGGAGGAACAATTCCAGGAATTAGACCTGGAACAGAAACAGTAGAGTATTTAGAAGGTGTCGTAACAAGAATTACTTGGGGCGGTGCTGTGTTCTTAGCAGTTATATCAATACTTCCATATGCGATATTTACTTCATTTGGACTTCCAGTATTCTTTGGAGGAACAGGAATAATCATCGTAGTTGGAGTTGCAATAGATACTGTTCAACAAATAAATGCTCACTTAGTAATGAGAGAATACAAAGGATTTATATAGAGCTTTATATAAAAGACACAACGTTATGTTGTGCC
>NZ_JADRHM010000036.1 GCF_018205345.1 Fusobacterium sp. DD2 | reverse complement strand
ATTTAATTAATCTTCATATCCATTTGGATGGTTTTTATGCCATTTCCAAGCAGTTTCGATAATCTTTTCAAGTGAGTTATATTTTGGTTTCCAATTTAACTCTTTCATTGCTTTTTCTGAAGATGCAACAAGTTTTGCAGGGTCTCCAGCTCTTCTAGGTGCAACTTCTGCAGGAATTGAGTGTCCAGTTACCTTTCTACTTACTTCAATTACATCTTTAACAGAGAATCCCTCTCCATTACCTAAGTTGAATATTGCACTGTCTCCACCATTTTGAAGTCTTTTTAGTGCAAGAATATGAGCATCAGCAAGGTCCATTACATGGATATAGTCTCTGATACATGTACCATCTGCTGTTGGATAATCCTCTCCAAATATACTTATTTTCTCTCTCTTTCCTAATGCAACTTGAAGAATGATTGGAATTAAGTGGCTTTCAGGATTATGGTCTTCACCAATATCTCCAGATGGATGAGCTCCAGCTACGTTAAAATATCTTAAAGCTGTGAATTTGATTCCATAAGCTTTATCACACCATTTCATCATTTTTTCTACGCAAAGTTTACTTTCTCCATATGGATTTGTAGGGAAAGTTCTATCTGTTTCAAGTATTGGAATATTTTCAGGTTCTCCATAAGTTGCTGCAGTTGACGAAAATACTATATTTTTAACACCATGATTTTTCATAGCTTTTAATAAACATAAAGTACCATAGAAGTTGTTTTCAAAATATTTTAATGGTTCAGTCATACTCTCACCAACTAATGAGAATGCTGCAAAGTCAATTACACCATCTATATTATTTTCTCTGAAAACTCTATTAATAAACTCTTCATCTTTTAAATCACCAAGTACAAGTTTAGCTTTTTCACATACAGCATCTACGTGACCAGTAACTAAGTTATCTAAAACTATAACTTTCTCCCCGCTATCTATAAGTGCTCTCGTTACGTGACTTCCTATATATCCAGCACCACCACAAACTAATATTGCCATAGTAACCTCCTTAAATATTATTATTTACATGTTCAACAAATCTCAAAAGACCAGCTTGTCCTTTTTCATCTCTTTTGTAGACACCTGCATCTTCAAGAACTCTTGAGAATGTGATTCCTACTTCAGATTGTAATATATCTTTTACATTTTGAACAGTAATATTTTCATGTTTTTTCATTATATTTTTTACCCAGTCAATATGTTTTACAACTTTTTCATCATTTTTGATACTTTCTTCCCAGTTATCTTGAGTTAGATATTTTCCAAGGATTTCCAGTTCTTCTTTAAGTCTTCCAGGTAAAACAGCAAGTCCCATTACTTCAATAAGACCGATATTTTCTTTTTTAATATTATGAACATCTTGATGTGGATGGAATATTCCTAAAGGATGCTCATCACTTGTTCTGTTATTTCTAAGAACAAGGTCAAGTTCGAAATTTCCACCTCTTTTTCTAGCAATTGGAGTTACAGTATTATGAGGAGTATCCTCACTGTAAGCCAATATTCCAAGAGATGAATCACTATATTCTCTCCAGCATTTTAATATTTTATCAGCAAGATCTACAAGCTCTAATCTGTCTTTTCCACTGATTCTAATTACAGACATAGGCCATTTTACTATACCTGCTTTTATATTTTTATATCCCTTAAATTGTATCTCTTTTTCAATTTTTGCCTTAGCCATTGGGAATTCATGATGTCCACCTTGATAGTGGTCATGGCTTAAAATAGATCCTCCTACTATTGGAAGGTCAGCATTTGAACCTAAGAAATAGTGTGGAAGTTTTCCAACAAATGCAGTAAGTCTATCAAAAGCTTCCCTTGTAATTTTCATTGGTCTGTGTTCTCTTGCAAAAACTATTGCATGTTCATTGTAGTATACATATGGAGAGTATTGCATAAACCACTCTTCATTTGTAAGTTCAAATGGGATAACCCTGTGATTTTCACGAGCAGGGTGGTTAAGTCTTCCATAGTATCCAACATTTTCATAACAAAGAAGACATTTAGGATATGAAGATTGAGGCATAAGTCTTTGTTTTGCAATATCTCTAGGATCTTTTTCTGGTTTAGAAAGATTTACAGTTATCTCCATATCTCCATACTCAGTTTTAGAAAACCAGTGCATATTTTTAGCTATTCTATCAGTTCTGATATAGTTACTTTTCTTAGCAAAATCATAGTAAAATTCAGTTGCCTTTTCAACACTTTCATTTCTTAATCTCTCAAATTTTTCTATAATTTGTGTAGCTTTAGGTGTCATTGCACCCATAATTTCAGTATCAAAAAGATCTCTATATGTTACTGTGTCCTCTATTATATTTTTTTCAACAGCATAGTCACATATTTTTTCAAGAAGTTCAGTTGGATATTCTGGAATTTCAGACTCTTTAACTTCTCTATCTTCCCAGTCATCAAGTTTTAAAATATGTAAAATTTCATTTCTAGATACAATTTCATCATATTTTCCTATAAGATTATTTTTTACTCCATATTTAAGAAGAGTTTGTATTATTTTAAATATATCCATTAAAACTCACCTAACTTTCTGCTACCGTCACCGATTTTAGCAACATAAAAATCAGCAACTAAGCCAGTTTTTTCTGTATATTTTTTTCCAACTTCTTTTATAAATTCATCAATATCTTTATCTTTTACAATACTTACTGTACATCCACCAAATCCAGCACCAGTCATACGTGAACCAATTACTCCAGGAGCATTCCATGCTGCTTCTACAAGAGCATCTAATTCTGGTCCAGTTACCTCATAGTCATCTCTTAATGAGATATGAGATTGATTCATAAGTTTACCAAATCCTTCAATATCTCCAGCTTTTAGTTTTTCAACAGCTTCAACAGTTCTGGCATTTTCACTTACAGCGTGAGTAGCTCTTTTTAACTGCTCAGGATCTGTTATAAAATGTTTTACCTTGTTAAATTCATCAACAGAAAGCTCTCCAAGGTATTTTATATTTACTCCATGTTTATTTAAAACTTTTACAGCTGCTTCGCAAGAAGCTCTTCTTTCATTATATTTTGAATCTGCAAGACCTCTTTTTTTATTGGTATTTGCTATAACTACTGAAGCACCATTTAAAGAGATAGGTGCATATTTGTAATCAAGTGAATTACAATCTAAAAGGATGGCGTTATTCTCTTTACCCATACCAATTGCAAATTGGTCCATAATACCACAGTTTACACCGATAAATTGATTTTCAGCTTTTTGTGATAGTTTAATCATGTTTATCATATCTGTGTCAAGGTTATTGAAATCCTTTAAAATAACGGAAATAAGTAGTTCTAATGATGCAGATGATGATAATCCAGCTCCATTAGGGATAGTTCCGAAAATTAGTAAATCAAAGCCTCTGTCAATTTTAAATCCTGCATCTTCAAATGCTTTGATAACTCCTTTTGGATAGTTAACCCAGTTATCACTTTTTTCATATACTAAATTGTCTAAAGAGAACTCTTTTACTCCTACACTTTCAAAGTTTAGAGAGTACATTCTACATTTTCTGTCAGTTCTTTTAACAGCTACTCCATATGTTCCAAAATTAAGTGCACATGGGAATACAAATCCACCATTGTAATCTGTGTGTTCACCAATAAGGTTTACTCTTCCTGGAGAGAAGAACACTTGAACTTTTCCGTTATAATTATAGATTTTTTTAAATTCCTTTACTAATTTTTCTATCATCTCTTACCTCCGATTAAAAAATTGTTCCTCTTATATTCAGTATATAGTATTTTATGTAATAATCAAGTGAATTGTATAAGAAAACAACAACTTAACAAACTTAGTTTAAAAAGTCTTTGCTATTTCTACTTGAATAAAGTAAAATGAAAATGAGAGGTGAGATAATTGAAAAGAGAGGGGAATCTTAAAAATAGAGTTCTTGAATTGATAAAAAATAGAAAATATATATCTAGAAATGAAATAGCGAAAGAGTTTGGTGTTACCTCTGCTGGAGTGGGGAAAGTAGTAAAAGAGCTTTTAAATGAGAAACTCATTGTAGAAAGTAAAGAGGGAGAATCTACAGGTGGCAGAAAACCAGTACTTCTGGAAATTAATGACAAAAATATAGGAAAGGTATTAGGTGTATATTTTGCACCAAAATTTTTTCAGATAACTATAGGAAATATTAATGGTGAGATGTTTGAATCAAAAAGATATGATTTCATAGAGGAAAAGAATTATTTTAAGCAGGGAGAAGAGGTTATAAAAAAATTTCTAAACATCTATAAGGATATATCAATTATCTCTATTGTAACTAATGGTCTTGTAGATAGTGAAAAGGGAAAGGTTATTTTTTCTCCTCACTACAATATAAAAAATTATCCTCTTAAAGATGAGATAGAAAAAAAATTTAACATAAAGACAGTAGTTGAAAATGATGTGAGAGCTATGGCACTTACAGAGAAGATATTTGGTGTGTGCAGGGATAATCATAACTTTGTTGTACTGAATATAGAGGATGGAGTAGGAGGAAGTATATATTTAAATGATATGCTCTACCATGGATATGGCTCTATGTCTGGGGAATTAGGGCATATGGTTGTAAAAAGAGGAAGTTTGGAAAAATGTTCATGTGGAAAGAGAGGATGTCTGGAAACTGAGGTATCAAATCGTGCAATAATTAAGAAGATATTTACTCAGATAAGAAATAATAATCGATTTACACTCCTTAGAAAAGTCCTTGATAAAAATAAAAATATAGATATCAATGATATTTTAAGTGCTTATGAAGAGAAAGATATGTTGACACTGGAGATAGTTGGAGAGGCCATATCCTATATAGCATATGCTATGGATATGATTATCTCTGTAATAAATCCTGAGAAAATAATACTCTATGGAGATATTTTTAAAAGTCGTTATATATTAGATGCACTTTTAAATGAGATAGGAAAGATAACCTTAGATGAGCAAAATTATGAGGTAGTAGTATCAAATTTTCTTACATCTATTTATAAAAAATCTCCTTTTGCTGTTGCTAATTACTTTGCCTTTAAATAGAAAAATATTTTAAATTTATAAAGGTTTTACATTCTTTATAAAATCTAGTATAATTAGGTATAGTAACAGAATATAATAATATAATGATAAGAATAGATTGGAAGGGAACAAACAGATGAAAATTTCAATTTTAGGAAGTGGAAGTGGAGGAAATTCCATATACATTGAGGATAACAATACGAAATTTCTTATAGATGCAGGTTTCAGCTGTAAAAAGATAGAAGAGAGATTAAAAAAAATAGGAAAAAAATTAGAGGAATTAGATGCTCTTTTAATTACTCATGAACATGGGGATCATATACAGGGAGCTGGAATAATTTCGAGAAAATATAATGTTCCTATATATATAACTCCAGAGAGTTTCAAAGCTGGAGAAAAGAAACTGGGAAAAATAGATGCAGATAATTTAAGATTTATAGATGGAAAATTTAAAATAAATGATGACTTTTTAATTAACCCTTTTGATGTTATGCACGATGCTGTAAGAACAATTGGGTATAGAGTTGAAAATCAGGAAGGAAAGAAGATAGCTATATCTACAGACATTGGTTATGTAAGTAATATAGTTAGAGAAAACTTTAAAGATGTGGATCTTATGGTAATAGAGAGCAACTATGACTATAATATGCTGATGAACTGCAGTTATCCCTGGGATCTAAAGGCCAGAGTAAAAGGAAGAAATGGACATCTTTCAAATAATGATGCTGCAAAATTTATAAAAGAGATGTATAGTGAAAGATTAAAAAAAGTATATCTGGCACATATAAGTAAAGATAGTAATAATCCAGATATAGTTACAAATACAATAGAGGAAGAGCTTAGAAATAATAGAATAAATTTAAAATATGAACTTGCAAAACAGGATATAGTGACAGATATATTTGAGTTGTAGGAGGGGCAGTTTGGAAGAGATAGATAACTTTTGGGAAGAATTAAAATTTGAAATAGGGGCACTTGGAGAGCATTATGCAGATGATAATCAAAGAAAAACCCTTATAGGAGCAGGAAATAGATCAGGGGATATCCTATTTATAGGAGATGACTGTGATCTCTATCAAAATGAAGAGCTAAGAGTAGCACCTGGTTCAAGTGGAGAGTTTCTAATTAAACTTTGTGATATTGAAGAGATAACTCCAGAAGATTACTATATTACCACTCTTTCAAAAAAAGGGTGTAAATTAAGTGATATGATGGAAGAGGATAGAGAGGTTTTAAAAGAGTTTTTAGATATGCAGATTGCTCTTATAAAGCCTAAAATAATTGTTGCATTAGGTGTTGAACCTGCTGAAGTAATTCTTGGCAGAGAGGTTAAAATACAGGATGAGAGAGGAAAAGTAATTGAATGGATGGGAGGAATAAAACTTATTCTTACCTATGATGTGAATTTTGTAAAAAAATCCAGAAAAGAGAGTGGAAAAAAATCTAAAGTTGCCATTGATTTCTGGAATGATTTAAAACTTGCAAAACAGGAACTGGTGAAAATCAATGGATAAAAAAAGCATAAGGGCTGAGGTTAAATCCCGTCGTAAAGCTTTAAATAAAGATTTTATCAAGGAGTACAGTAACTCTTTATGGGATTTTTTATATACTATGAATGAGTATAAAAATTCAGAAGTTATAATGTCCTATATGAGCTTTAATAATGAAGTTGATACTGAAAAACTAAATAGTGATATTATAAAAGATGGAAAAACACTTCTTTTACCAAGAGTTGAATCTGATGGAACAATGAGTGCCGTGCCATTTAGTGGAAAGTTTAAAATAAGTAAGTTTGGAGTATCAGAGCCAGTAGGAGAGGCTTATAATGGTAAAATAGATCTTATTATAGTTCCAGGGCTTGGCTTTGATAAATTTGGGAGCAGAGTAGGATATGGAAAGGGATATTATGATAGATTTTTTACCATACATAATGAACCAGTTAAAATAGCACCTGCTTTTGAATTTCAGATTTTTGATGTTGTAGAAACTCATGAAAATGATGTAAAAATCAATGGGTTACTTACAAAAAATAATTATGTCATAACTATCAACTATTGAAAAAATTGAGTTAATGTGATAGAATTTTATAGTAACTAAGAAAAATTTGGGAGGTTTATCGTGTCAGGACATAGTAAATGGTCAAATATCCAACATAGAAAAGGAGCTCAAGATAAGAAAAGAGCTAAGTTATTTACAAAATTTGGAAGAGAATTAACAATAGCAGCTAAAGAAGGTGGAGGGGACCCAGACTTCAACCCTAGATTAAGACTTGCAATAGAAAAAGCAAAAGCTGGAAACATGCCTAAAGATATACTTGAAAGAGCAATCAAAAAAGGTACTGGAGAACTTGAAGGTGTAGAATACCTTGAAATGAGATACGAAGGATACGGACCTGCTGGAACTGCATTTATCGTTGACGTTGTAACAGATAATAAAAACAGATCAGCTTCTGAAGTTAGAATGACTTTCACAAGAAAAGGTGGAAATCTTGGAACTGACGGAGCAGTTGCATGGATGTTTAAAAAAGAGGGAGTTATTACAGTAAAATCAGAAGGAATTGATCCAGATGAATTTATGATGGCAGCTTTAGAAGCTGGAGCAGAAGACGTTTCTTCAGAAGATGGAATGTTTGAAGTAATAACTGATTATACAGAGTTCCAAACTGTATTAGATAACTTAACAAAAGCAGGATATAAATATGAAGAAGCAGAAATAGAAATGAACGCTGATAATAAAATTGAAATTACTGATTTAGATACAGCTAAAAAAGTAATGGCATTATATGATGCTCTTGAAGATTTAGATGACGTTCAAGAAGTTTATGCTAACTTTGATATTGATGATGAAATACTTGAAAAGTTGGATGACTAGTAAGTAAAACTAAAGGTTGAAAAAGTTTTTTCAGCCTTTTTTTATTTTAAAAAGGAAATGTAATTTTTCGAAGCTTTTAAATGGCATTTAAATCGATTTTAAAAGATTAAGGGTATTTATATTACCCTTATAAGATTTCAGCTCTTTAAATAGGTAATCTTTATATAACAGGCTATTATTGAGATACTTAGACGATAGATTAATTTGCTGATTTATAAATAAGAAAAATCTCTCCCGAAAAGACATAACAGGAGAGATTTTTATTTATCCGAAAATCGTTAATATATCGTAGTTTTAATTGTGCTTAATTCTTATTTTTCTTCAATCCATTCAATCATTTGAGGGATAACTTCATATAAGTCTCCAACTATTCCATAGTCACAAACTTTAAAAATTGGAGCTTCTGGATCTTTATTTATGGCAATTATATATTTTGAATCTCCCATTCCAGCCAAGTGTTGGATTGCACCTGATATTCCACAAGCAATGTAAAGGATAGGTCTTACTGTAGTTCCGGTTTGTCCAACTTGGTGAGATTGTGCGATCCAACCACTATCAACAGCGGCTCTTGAAGCTCCAACTTCTCCCCCTAGTTTATCTGCGAATTCTTTTATTAATTTGAATCCGTCAGCAGTTTTTAAACCTCTTCCACCAGAAACAATTATTTTAGCTTTAGAAAAATCTACAGCTTTGTGTTCTGGTTTAATAAGTTCTAAGAATTTTGTTCTTATCATTTCAGATTTTATATTTGGTTTTACAACTTCAACTTCACCTTTGATCTCTTCAGTAAATGGAGCTTTTTCCATAACTCCTGGTCTTACTGTTGACATTTGAGGTCTATTCTTAGGGCAAATTATTGTTGCCATTAAGTTTCCACCAAAAGCAGGTCTTGTTTGTAAAATTTTATTGTCAGTTAAATCTATTTCAAGTTTTGTACAGTCTGCTGTAAGTCCAGTTCCAACTCTAGCAGCAAGTCTTGGAGCAATATCTCTACCAATTGATGTTGCACCAACTAAAACAATTTCTGGTTTTTTTTCATTTATAAGGTCTGCAATTGAGATTACAATACCTTCAGTTGAGAAGTTTTTTAAAAGCTCATCTTTGATGTAATAAACTTTATCAACACCGTAGTGTAAAAGTTCTTCTGCATTTTTTTCAATATCATAACCAGTTAAAACAACCATTAATTTTTTCTTTAATGTGTCAGCTAGTTTTCTTCCTTCTCCAATTAATTCAATAGTTACAGGATGAGTAACTCCATTAGTTTGTTCACCAATTACCCAAACATCGTTGTAACTATTTAGATCTATATTTTGATTTACTTTCGCTCTAGACATTTTACCCTCCTATATTAAATTCAAACCATGTAAGTCTGACATTAATATTTTGACAATTTCTTTATCTCCTTTATGTTCCACTATTTTACTTTCTTTATTTTTTACTGGCACAAAAGATTTATAAACATTTGTAGGAGAACCTTTTAAACCTATTTGTGTTGTATCAACATCTAAATCGTTTAAAGTTAAAACTTTTATATCTTCATCTTTAAGGTCTTCATAAGCTTTATAAATACCTTTAACTGTTGGATATCTTGGTACGTTTAATTCTTTTATAGCTGTTAAAAGTACAGGAGTTTTAGTTTCAATTACATAATCTCCTTTTTCTGTAAATCTTGTAACTATTAATTTATCTTCTTTAACTTCTACATTTTTTACATATGTTACTTGTGGAATTCCTAAGAATTCAGCAATTTCTGGTCCAACTTGAGCTGTATCTCCATCGATTGCCTGTCTTCCACACATGATAATATCAAAGTTTCCTATTTTTTCTATTGCAGCAGCTAATATTGTAGCAGTTGCCCATGTATCAGATCCTCCAAAAGCTCTATCAGATACGATATATACGTCGTCTGCTCCCATTGCTACAGCTTCTCTTAGTGCATCTTTAGCTTGAGGTGGTCCCATAGTTACAACTGTAACTTTTCCACCAAATTCATCTCTTAATCTTAAAGCTTCTTCTAGTCCATTTTTATCATCTGGATTGATTATACTAGGAACTCCTTCTCTTATTAAAGTTCCTGTTTCTTGATTTATTTTAACTTCATTTGTGTCAGGTACTTGTTTAATACATACTAATATATTCATTACTGCTCCTCCTATTTCAATACAGCTCTTGAAATTACAATTTTATGAACTTCTGATGTTCCTTCATAAATTTCTGTAATTTTAGCATCACGATACATTCTTTCTAATGGATAGTCTTGCATATAACCATATCCACCATGGATTTGTAATGCTAGGTTTGTAACTTCCCTTGCAACAGTTGAAGCATTTAATTTTGCCATTGCTGCTTCTTTTGTAAAAGGTTTTCCTATATTTTTTAAAGATGCTGCATAATAAGTTAACCATCTAGCTGCTTCAACTTTTGTTGCCATATCAGCAATATACCATTGAATACCTTGTAGTTGGCTAATAGGTTTACCAAATTGAACTCTTTCTTTAGAGTATTTTATACTCTCTTCTAAAGCTCCTTCAGCAATTCCAAATGCTTGTGCAGCTACACCGATTCTTGCTCCATCAAGACAAGACATAGCGATGTTAAATCCTTTTCCTTCTTTACCTAAAAGATTTTCTTTTGGAACTCTGCAGTTGTCAAATATTAATTCAACTGTTTCTGATCCGTGGATTCCCATTTTATCTTCTATTTTTCCAATGCTGAATCCTTTAGTTCCTTTTTCAACAATTATTCCTGACATTCCTTTTAAACCTTTTTTAGGATCTGTTAAAGCGAATACTACTAGAGCATCAGCTTGTCCACCACCAGAAATAAAGCATTTAGTACCATTTAATACATATTCATTAGTTTCTTCATCGAAAATTGCTGTTGTTTTTGCAGAACCTGCATCTGTTCCTGCATTTGGTTCTGTTAAAGCAAAAGCCCCTAAAGAACCTCCCTCACCCATCATAGGAAGATATTTTCTTTTTTGTTCTTCAGTACCAAATTTTAAAATGGCTTGTGGGAAAATTGTATGAATAGATAAAATTGCTGCAGTTGCTGCACATTTTTTAGCTATTTCTGAAACTACGATGACTTTATCAGTGTCATTTCCACCTGATCCACCGTATTCAACAGGTATTCCAATACCTGTAAATCCAACTTTAGCCATTTTTTTAAAGGTTTCTTTAGGATAAATTCCTTTTTTATCTATTTCAGCAGCAATAGGTTCAACTTCTTGTTTAGCAAATTCTCTTGCTACTTTTTGTAATTCAACCTGCGCTTTAGTAAATTGAAAATTCATTTTTGCCTCCTAGTTTAATAAAATTAATCGCTTTTAGCGAGTCCTTAATCTTGGGAATCAAGTTTAAGAGTTTATCAAAATCTAAATAAGGGGTTAAAGAGCATTAAAATTTAAAAATAAAAGTCTATGATAGGAAAAATTATCATAGACTTTCTTATTTTTAATATTTACTTATGATAATAAATATTCAAATCCCTTATTATAATTATTTAATTTGCTTCAAAAACAAATTGGACAACTGTACATAAAGGTGGGTCTGCTAATACATCTATTGAACTTGGGTAAGGTGGATTTTCAGGAACATCTATAATTTTGTAAGCTCTTACTTCAATAAGTGCTTTTTTTCCTTCCACTCTTTTAGTTCTAGCGATAAATTCCATATAGTCACCTGCAAATAAAGGTACATATAAACGAACTTTTTTAACTTTTACACACTTTCCTGTATTTTGAAATACTTTAGCCATTAATCTTTTAGCGCAATCTTCCATTAATGTGATTCCTCTTGCACCATTAACGACTCCTCCACCGTAAAACACGTCACGGTCAGACATTCTATAACGCATTGTCATTGTTTCCATAATTCAAATCCTCCTCTCACTAAAATTCGTTGTCGTCTTCTGGAAAATCTTCAAGTGCACGCCATGGATCTTTTACAAGTCCATCTGGTTGTTCCCCTCTTTGTAAATGTTTCTTTACAACTAGACGAACATTTCCTTCAGTACAAAGAACTGGTTCATCAAACCAAATCATATCTCCATCTTTTGCATCCTTTTTACCTTCTCTGAATGCAGGTGTTGCCAACTTGAATACTTCGATTTTACAGTCTCTTGATGTATTTCCAACGTGAGTCATTGTTGCTTTGTATTCCATCATATCCCCAACAAAAACTTCCTTGTATATTTTTACATCATGATACCCTAAACATAATGATTCGTCTCCATCATTCAGAATCATTTGTTCTGTTTCAACGTCTCCAATAAAATCAAATTGACGACCAACAGATATTCTTCCACTAGGATCTGATGCATCTGCTGTTGTCATGTTATAGCTTAGATAAGATACTTTTCTAGCCATCTTTAGACCTCCTTATTTTCTTTTTTTATAATCTCTATAAAAAATTAATAATTTAAATTACTCCCTCTTCTTTTAACTTCTTAGCTTCTTCTTCAGTTAAACCAAAAACCTCACAGTTGTGTTGTCCTAAAAGTGGAGAAGGTGTATCTACAGTTCCAGGAGTTTTTGATAATTTAGGAACAACTCCTTGGAAGTATTGATCTCCTGCTATTGGGTGATTTACATGTACCATCATCTCTCTTGATTGAATTTGAGGATGTTCAATAGCTTCTTTAACATTTAGTACAGGTCCGCATGGTATTCCTGCTTCAGCCATCATTTCTTCTAGTTCCATCTTTGTATATTGCTCAGCGAAATTTGTAATTATTTCTTTTAGTTCTGGAAGATAGTTAGCTTCTCTAAGTTCGTTAGTTAAGAATTTTTCATTTTCTATTAAATCTTCTCTTCCCATGATATTACATAATTTAGCCCATAATCTATCATTACCTACTCCAAGTGCAACGTAACCATCTTTACATTGGAATATATCGAAAGGAGCGATAGAAGGATCTATGTTTCCATTTCTTTGAGGAATTTTTCCAGCCATTGTATAATTTGGTATAGCATTTTCCAACATAGAGAATATAGTATCAACCATAGCAACGTCTACAAGTTGTCCTTCCTCTGTTTTTTCTCTATATTGTAGAGCGATTAATGCTCCAACCATTTGATAGATTCCTGATACGTGGTCTGCAATACTTGGACCTGCTTTTACTGGAGCACCGTCTTTGTAACCAGTCATAGCAACAAGACCTCCCATTGCTTGTGCAACAGCGTCATAGCATGGACGGTTGCTTAAAGGACTAGTTTGTCCAAAACCTGATCCAGAAACATATATTATTCTAGGATTTATTTTTCTGATTGTTTCATAATCTATTTTTAGTTTTTTAGTTACTCCACCTTTATAGTTTTCACATAAAAAGTCAGCATCTTTAACTAAATCATAAAACATTTGTAATCCTTTTTCTGATTTTAGATTTAATGTACATCCCTTTTTATTTCTATTTACATAGGCGAAAAATCCGCTCTCTCCTGATTTTTCATCAATAGGTCCCCAAGTACGACATTGTTCACCATCAACTGGTTCTATCTTAATTACTTCTGCTCCGAAGTCTCCAAAGAACATTGTACAAAATGGACCGCTTAACGCAGACGTTAAGTCAACTACTTTTAACCCTTCTAATGCTTTTTGTTTCACGTTAACTTTCAACTCCTTTACTTATTTTTATAATCAAACGATAACTAATTTTCTTAATTCAAGTATAACAATTTCCTTACGTGGAGAGTCAATACAGTTAATAAAATTTTATATATTTTTTTATTTTATTTAAATGTGAACTCTCCACTAAGGACAGAGTTAAAATATCTTGATTTTTCAGTACAAAACGTTGCGTTTATAGTTAAGTTTGTATTATTTTAAGAGTTTTAATTGTTTTTTTCAAGAATAAAACTCTCCCGTAATAGAAGAGTTTTATCATTATTTTATATTCAATTTTTTGTAGGCTTTAATGATTATTCAGCGTCACGTTTTAAAATAGCATTTAATAATACTGATGCTCCTTGAGTACATTTTTCAACTGGAGTATATTCATTTTCACAGTGAGAGTGTCCATCTACTGAAGGAACGAATATCATTGTAGTAGGTAGCATGTAAGCAACGAATTGTGCGTCATGTCCTGCTCCTGAGTTGATACGTTGGTTAGAGTATCCAAGTTCGTTTACAGATTCTTGAACATAGTTTACAAGTTTTTCATCATAGTAAACTGTATCTCTTGTCCATGCAACAGCTGAATCAGTTGTACATCCAACGATTTCTTTTGGTATGCTCTTTATTACTTCAACAACTTGTTCGATTACTTTTGGATCTTCATGACGAGCGTCAAGTGAGAATTCAACGAAATCAGGAATTACTGTATGTACATTTGGATGACAAACGATTTCTCCTGTTGTATAAACTAATTCTGGATCTAATTTATCTAATTCATCATGTAAGTATTGTAATACTTTAGCAGCTCCGTAAAGTGCATCGTGTCTATATTTCATTGGAGTTGTTCCAGCGTGGTCTGATACTCCGTATATTTTGATTCTGTAGTTAACCATTCCAAGTACACAAGTAACTACTCCGATATCTTTCTTTTCAGCTTCAAGGATAGGTCCTTGTTCGATGTGAAGTTCAAACATTGCACAATAATCTTTTGGATTTAATCTGTTTTTGATATCTCCTTTGTATCCAGAAGCATTTAAAGCAGCTTCGAATGTTTTAGTTGGGTCAAGAACTGAAACTGATTTTAAAACATCTTCGTGTCTGAATTTTTTTGCGATCTCTGCAGGTAGGTAGTCGTTCATAACAACTCCTGAACT
Source organism: Fusobacterium sp. DD2 (assembly GCF_018205345.1). Classification (NCBI taxonomy): domain Bacteria; kingdom Fusobacteriati; phylum Fusobacteriota; class Fusobacteriia; order Fusobacteriales; family Fusobacteriaceae; genus Fusobacterium; species Fusobacterium sp. DD2. The sequence goes on along the minus strand of NZ_JADRHM010000036.1, from coordinate 6,572 downwards.
CATCATTGCAGGTGGATATAAAGATCCTTCTTCATTTGTCCAAATCATTGCTGTAATATTGTGTTTGTGAGGTATTTTTTGTTCTGCTATAGTTTCAAGAACTTCCATAGCTGAGATTACTCCTAGTATACCGTCGTAGTTTCCACCATTTTTAACTGAGTCTGTATGTGAACCAGTAGCGATAGCTGGTAATGAAGGGTCTGATCCTTTTAATGTAGCGTAAACGTTTCCCATGTCGTCTGTTTTAATTTCAGCACCAATAGCTTTCATTCTTTTTACAAATTCTCCACGAGCTTGAAGATCTGCTTCTGAGAAACAATATCTAGTTATTCCACCATGTCCAGCGTCTCCATATTTACTGATAGTTTTGATTTTGTCTTCCATTCTTTTGTTGTCACATTTGTATGCCATAATTTTTCCTCCCTGATTTTGTTTAAGTTTCTATTTAAAATAAAGTTAATTTTCCTTTTATAAGTTAAAAATATTTAAATTTAATCTTAGTATTGTTGAGGTACTCTCTTTACAAATTTACCCATACCTGGTTTACCAACGAATTCACCATTGTCATAAACTAGTTGACCTCTTAAGAAAGTTTTAACTGGGTAACCATGAAGTTTTACACCTTCCCAAATTGTATGGTCACAGTTTGTATGCATATTGTTTATGCTGATTGTAAAGTCTTTATCTTTGTCGTATATAACGATGTCAGCATCTTTACCAACAGTTAAAGAACCTTTATTAACGCATCCGAATATTTTAGCAACATTAGTTGAGCAAAGTTCTACAGCTCTTTCAAAGCTTATTTTTCCTTCATTTGCAGCAGCTAACATATATGGATATAGGTTTTCGATTCCAGCACAACCATTTGGTATCTTAGTATAGTCATCTTTTCCCCAATCTTTTTCATAGCTTTGGAATGGGCAGTGGTCAGTTGCAACTGTATCAATTAATCCTGCTTTTATTGCTTTCCATAAAGCATCTTGGCTTTCTTGTCCTTTTATTGGAGGTGAACAAACAAAGTTACGTCCATCTTCACGTTTATAAACGTCGCAAGTAAATTCTAGATATTGAGGACAAGTTTCGATAAATACTTTAGCTCCTTCCTCTTTAGCTTTTATTGCAGCTTCTAGTCCTTCTTTATCAGCCATATGAACTATATAAAGAGGTGTTCCTAAGTGTTTTGCCCAGTGTACGGCTCTTATATCAGCTTCAGCTTCAACGAATTCTGGACGGCTCATATAGTGATACCAAGCGCTTGTTTTTCCTTCTTTAAGGAATCTAGCTGTTCTAAGATCTATTAGATCTGGGTTTTCAGCGTGAACGTTGATTATAGCACCAAGTTCTTTAGCTCTTTCCATAAGTTGAACCATAGCACCGTCGTCTATCATCATTCCTTCTTTTTTATAAACCATGAAAGCTTTGAAACTTGTAATTCCTTCTTTAACAGCTTGTTCCATTTCTTTTAGAATGTCTCCACCGTTTAAGTCAGTTATACAACAGTGACTTGCATAGTCAACACATGCTTCTTTTTCAAGAACTGCTTTTTTAGAGTTTACTAAACCGATAATAGTTTCACCTTTGTGTTGTACTGGATAGTCAAATACTGTTGTAACTCCACCACAAGCTGCTCCTCTTGTTCCTGAAAGGTAACTATCTGCAGAAGTTCCTCCTTGGAATGGCATTGCAAGGTGAGTATGAGCGTCTATTGCACCTGGTAATACTAATTTACCTTTTGCATCAACTACTTCTTTTGCTTCCCCATCAATATTTTTAGCAATTGCTACGATTTTACCATCTTTAACTGCTAAATCTGCTTCAAATTTTTCTTTTGCTGTTACTAAAGTCCCATTTTTAATTAATAAATCATATGTCATTGTTTACTTCCCTCCTTAGATTTTTATAATTAAACAGAATATTTTGTTGTTTTAATAAACAATTTTTTCTGTAATAAACACAATTATACTACACTTCTTCTTGTTTGCCAAACATTTTAAAAATAAAATTTCCACAAAGTTCACACAAAACCCCAACTACATTTCCACAAAGTATTGATACGGCAAGAAGTTTCCAGTCTCCACCAGTTGCAAATGCTGAAAAACCTCCTAAGAAAGTGCAAGTAGCAAATTTTGTTAAATTATAACGAGATAAATAACAAATTAATGATGTAAATGCCCCTGTCACTATTGCTCCAAATGTTATTGTTGGATGGAATGAGCAAATAAAGATAATTAAACATCCAATGATGATACCAACGATATTTGATACTGTAGAACGAATAAATCCTTGTTTTCCACATCCAGCTATAAAAAATGAGGTAATTCCAACGAAAAGAAGCCAAGCTGAAAAATATTCAGGCATCGATATACTCCAATAATTTGTAAGTCCTGTCCAAATACCACTTACAAAGCCACTTCCTAAAGCACTAGCTAATATAAAACTCATACTTCCTCCTTTTAAACTTTACTTTTTACGAAACATATTGTTTGCTATAACCAATTTTTGAATTTCATTTGTTCCTTCATAGATTTGAGTGATTTTTGCATCTCTCATCATTCTTTCTACGTGATATTCTCTCATGTAACCATTACCACCCATAAACTGTACAGCTTCTGTGGTAACTTCCATTGCTAAGTTACTGCAAGTTAATTTTGCCATAGCTGCTAACTCTCCAAAAGGTTTTCCTTCATCATGAGCTAATGCAGCTTTACAAAGTAGTAAATCTGCTGCTTCAATCTTAGTTTTTAATTCAGCCATTTTGAATGCAATATATTGATTTTTATATAAAGGTTTTCCAAATTGCTCTCTTTTTTGGATATACTCATAAGCTTGTTCAAATGCTCCTTTAGCAATTCCTAAACTTTGAGCTGCTACTCCGATTCTTCCTCCGTCAAGACAAGCCATTGCATATTTGAATCCTTTTCCCTTTTCTCCTAAAAGATTTTCTTTTGGAACCTTTACGTTTTCAAAGTACATTTGTGATACTTGTGCTTCTCTTAGTCCCATCTTGTCTTCTATTGTTCCAACTTGTACACCTTCCCAAGCTGTATCTACTAGAAAAGCTGATAGTCCTTTAACCCCTTGTGAAGGATCTGTGCTAGCAATCACAAAGTAGTATTTACAAAGAGGACCATTTGTTGTAAATATTTTTGTTCCATTTAGTAAATAATGATCATCTTTTTCTTCTGCAGTTGTTTTTATGTTTGAAGCATCAGAACCAGCTTCAGCTTCAGTTAATCCAAATGCACCTATTGCTTCCCCATTTAATAGCGGTGGTAAATATTTTTTCTTTTGTTCTTCTGTACCGTAGTTAAAAACCCCACCACAGCATACAGAAGTTGAAATAGAAAATGATATTGCCACTGATGCATCAACTTTTGCTATCTCTTGAATAGCCAATACATATTCCAAATACCCTAATCCTGCCCCTCCATATTTTTTAGGATAAGGTAAACCTAAAATTCCTAATTCTCCCATTGTTTTCCAAACTTCAACAGGGAATTCTCCTTTTTTGTCACGTTCACATACGTCTGGTAATAAATCTGTTTCCACAAAACTTTTTGTAAGTTTTATTACGTTCTTTTGAATCTCGTTTAAATTAAAATCCATTGATACCTCCTAGGTAAACCTTGTTGTATAATTATAAATCAGTTTTAAGTGCACTCTTTCTGTTTTAATTGTTTTTTTTTAAGACCTATGTTACAGTTTGATTATATAATATTAATTGACATTTTTTCAAATCTGTATTATAATTTTACGTATCAAATCGATAACTAATTTTCATTCAAATTATAAGGAGAAATACATATGAATATATCTCAATTAAATTACTTTGTTACACTTGTTGAATATAAACATTATGGTAAAGCCGCGAAAAAGCTGTATATCTCTCAACCAGCTCTTTCAAAAGCTATAAAAAATTTGGAAGAAGAATTAGATGTTACGCTATTTACCAAGGTTGGAAAAGAGAATCAACTGACAAAATATGGAAAAATTTTTCATAAGTATGTAAAGAGCAGCCTGAATATTTTAGATGCTGGAACTAAGCAGATAAAATCTTTAACTGAAGACAATAAAAGGAATATAAGGTTGGAAACTGTTTCTTCGTGCGCTACTCAATGTGTTCCTCTGTCTATATTTGAATTTAAAAAAAGATTTCCAAATGTGCATTTTCAATATAAAGAAAATGTATCAAAAAAAATTATAGAACACCTTCTTAATTCAGAAATAGATTTAGGATTGATTTCTGATTGTAGTGGTTTAACGAATGAAAAAAACATTGAAGTTCTTAAGCTTTTTGACTATGAAGCAGTTTTAGCAGTGCCTAAAAATCATAGGTTTAAAAAGAAAACAAGAATATCTTATAAAGATATTCTTGAGGAGCCATTTGTCTCTTATACAGAAGATACTGCGAACTTAAAAGTTTTAAAAAGTGAACTTGATTCTTACAATTTACCATATCCTAAAAATATTACTGTAAGATGCAATACAGAGAGTGCTGTTATAGCTTCTATTGAAAAGGGGCTAGGAATAGGGCTTGTAAGTGACACGTCTTTTAATAAAAATGCTAATTTACATTTTTTAAAATTTGATAATATAGTTATAAAATTTCCAATATATATAGTATGGAGAAATGACTTATTAACATCAAGAGCTATAATTGCTTATAAAGATTACATATTAAATGCGCATCATATTGCGAAAATTTTAAAATAATATAATAACAGAAAGTTATATGTTTAAAAAAAGAAATCATTGTTTTTATGAAATTTTTTTATAAATGCTGAATTTTGTATTGTAGAGGAGGTTGATTTGATAGATATTTTTATGTTTATCAGATAAAAATTATGTATGGAAAAGTATTATTCAATAGGACAGGTTTCTAAAAGTTGTAATATCACAGTAAAAACATTGCGTTATTATGATAAAATTAAACTAGTTCAACCTAGTTACAGAGATGAAAACACAAATTATCGTTATTATACGAAAAATCAGATGACTTCTTTGCTATTAATAAGAAGATTAAGAGCAATGGATTTTTCAATTAATGATATTAGAGAGATAATTTCAACACCATCTCTTGATAATTTTGTGGATATTATTAAGAAAAATAATAACGATTTAAACAATCAGATTAATATACTAAAAGCTAAAAAAGCTGCTGGAGATGTAATTTTAAATAGAATCTTGAATGGGAAAAAGATAATAGAAAATAACAATAATTCCATTAATATAAAATTAGAAGAGATAAAGCCTTCTTTAATGATTTATTCGAGAAAGGTAATGACTAAGTACTGCAACGCAGAAGTATCATTACAGCGATGGATGGATATCTATGAAAAATGTACAGAAAATGGGGTATCTATGACAAGTTCTACTATTGTTACATATTATGCAAAACCATTAGAACAATTTTTAATGAAAGATTGCGATGTTGAGTTTGGTGTTTTGATAGAAAGTGATCAGATAGTTCCAAAAGATACTGGACATATTAGAGAGTATGGAGGGTATCTAGCTTGTACAGCTTATCATATAGGTGATTACAGTGAAATAATTAATTGTCACGTAAGTCTTCTTCAATGGATAAATAAACATGGATATGAAGTTGCAGGACCAATTTCGGAAGAGTTTATCATCTCTCCTCTAGATATAGAATATAGCGAAAAACATATTACAAAAGTTATTATTCCGATTACATTAGTTTCAAAATAACTTAAAATTAGGAGAAAATGACTTATGAACGAGAAAAAAGGTAATTTGTTTGTTTTTTTAGGAGCTTTATTCTGGAGCTTGAACGCTCCAATTGTAAGTGGAGTAAATCTTCCGCCATTATTTTTATCATGTTATAGATCTGTAATAGCTGGAATTGTTTTACTTCCATTTTTGAGAATAAAAAATTTTAAAATTAGTAAAGAGCTTATAATCTTCTTATTTTCTTACTTTGGATTATGTGCTTCTATTACTATTGCGTTAAAAAATACAGTTGCTCCAATTGCCATAGGAATGCAATATGCAAGTATATTTTGGATTTTCATTATTAACTTTTTTATTTTGAAGATAAGAGAATATAGAAAAATACCTGCAATTTTATTAATACTTATTGGAGTTATATTATTCATGACTTCAGGAAATAGCGATGGGTCAGCTTATGGAAATGCTGTAGCTTTCTTTGAAAGCATATTTTTTACAGGAATGACAATATCTGCAAATAAAATAAAAAATATTGAGCCAATAAGTCTTACATGTATTGGAAATCTATTTACAGGATTGATATTACTTGTTTTTATAGGAAGTGACAGAAACATTATATTCCATATGTCAATGCATGAATATATTGCTGTTTCACTACTAGGAGTAGTAAATGTGGCTCTTGGTTACGGTTGCTACAATATAGGAGTTAAATATACAACAGCACAAAATGCGTCACTAATTGCTATATTAGAAATGGTATTAGGTCCTTTATGGGTATATATATTCTTACATAGAACATCAAATACCCAAACTATGATTGGTTTTGCCTTTATTTTAGTTGGACTTTTATTAAATCATTTCTTATCCAGAAAAAAACCATAGAT
>NZ_JADRHM010000035.1 GCF_018205345.1 Fusobacterium sp. DD2 | reverse complement strand
ACAACCTATTTAATTATTTAACAAGTTTTTTAAGTTCAGTTACTACGAATTCAACTTCTGGACCTACTATTACTTGAACTGCTGAACCTTTCTTAATAATTCCAGGTACAAGTTTTTTGATTCCTGCATCTGATACTTTTTCAGGATCTGCTACTTCAAGTCTTAATCTTGTAGTACAGTAGTCGATATCTTTAAGGTTTTCAGCTCCACCTAATAGAGGTAGTAAAGCTTTTGCTAATTGTCCGTGTGAGTTTATAGGAATTTGTTCTTCTACACCGTTAATATTAACATCTAAATCAAGTTCTTCTCTTCCTGGTGTTTGAAGATTGAATTTCTTAATTACAAATGTGAATATTACGAAGTAAATTACGAAGAAGATAACTCCTAATACTAGTAACATTAATGGACTCTTAGCATTTGGGTTACGTAGTGATAACACAAAGTCAACTAATCCTGCTGAGAATCCAAATCCTGCTACCCAGTCAAATGTTGCTGCTAAGAATACAGCTATACCAGTTAAGATAGCGTGAACTACATAAAGTGCTGGTGCAACGAACATGAATGCGAATTCGATAGGTTCTGTTACTCCTGTAAAGAAGCTTGTAAATCCAGCTGCTATCATGATAGACATTATTTTATTTTTGTTTTCAGCTTTAGAAGTTACGATAAATGCAGCACATGCTCCTAATAATCCAAACATCATAATAGGGAAGAATCCTGCTTGGTACATACCAACGTGGTAAGTTCCTTGAATAATTGCTGGTAATCCTTCATATGCTTGACTTGCTGGTCCCCAGAATCTTCCGATATCGTTGATACCTGCAACGTTAAACCAGAATACTGAGTTTAGAGCGTGGTGTAATCCAACTGGGATTAGTAATCTGTTGAAGAAAGCATAAATTCCTGCTCCAACTGGTCCTAATTTAGCTATTGATACACCAAAATGAACTAGTCCTGAATAAATTGCTGGCCATACATATAGTAAGATGAATGAAACTACTAACATAGCTATTGATGTTAAAATAGGAACAAGTCTCTTACCACTGAAGAATGCCAAGAATTTAGGAAGTTCAACTTTGTGGAATCTGTTATATAGTTCTCCTGCTATAACTCCACATAGAATTCCGATAAATTGGTTGTTGATTTTTCCAAAAGCTGCTGGAACTTGGTCTGCAGGGATATGAAGTATTTGAGATACTGCTCCTACAGAAAGTAAAGTTGTTACAACTTCAAAACCAACTAGACCTGCTAAAGCTGCAGCTCCGTCTTTGTCCTTAGAAAGTCCAAATGCTACACCAACTGCAAATAGTATTGCCATATTGTCAATAATTGCAGCACCTGCTTTGATTAATAATGCTGCTAATTGGCTGTTAGCACCCCATCCTGTTGGGTCAATCCAATATCCAATACCCATTAAAATTGCAGCAGCCGGTAATACAGCAACTGGAACCATTAATGCCTTACCTATTTTTTGTAAGTACTTAAACATAAATCTTCCTCCTTTTAATCTTTTACTAGATATAGCAACTGTCTCCATAACAGTTAAATAAACAGTTTTATTTTGTAATTTATTATGAATTTATATTTCAATAAGATTATACTACACAAAAATGATTTTGGCTATATTTTTTTGATTTTTTGCAAATTTTATTACTTTTTTTACCTTTTACATACTATTTTGTTCTGATTATGACGTACTTCACTGAAATAAAATTTCATTAATCTGTCTATTTCAACTGCTTTTCACAAAAAAGAAAGCGTAGTTAACAAAGAGAAAGCTCTTTTTCAACTACGCATTTTTGTTATATTTTCATATCTTTTACGCTGTCTAAAACAAGTGTAGGTTTGTACTTGGTAGTTTCTACATCTTCTTTAGTAGCTTCCCCTGTTAATACTAATATTGTATCACATCCGTTATCAAATCCGCAAGCTATATCTGTGTATAACCTGTCTCCAATTATCACTGTTTCGTCCTTTGAGGCGTTTTTTATCTCCAGACAGAAATCCAATATTTCAGCATATGGCTTCCCTAAAAACTTAGGCATTCTTCCAACAGCATGTGATAAAAGCTGGCATATACTTCCACAATCTGGGTAGAAAACATTGTCTTCTACAGGATAAACCATATCTTGATTTGCTCCTATATATGTAATTTCAGGCTGACGAGTTAAGATCTCACAAGCTGTTGTAAGTTTCTTGTAGTTAAGTTCTTTATCAAGACCTATTATTACAGCATCTAGATCATATTTCCCATCTTCATTTCTAACTGGATCTTCTACTACAGTGATTCCCATACTTGTAAGAAGCTCTTTAAATTTTTCAGTTCCCACTACATATACTCTCTTTTTATTGTGCTTTATAAGGTATTCACCAGTTGTATATCCACCAGTTGCTACCTCATCCTCTGTTATTTGGATCCCCATCTTAGCCATTTTCTCAACATACCAGTCTCTGGTTCTAGATGAGTTATTTGTAAATATCATAAATTCCTTACCCTTAGCTTTTATCTCGTTAAGGATATCTATAGCACCATCTATTACATCATTTCCAAGTACAATGGTACCGTCTAAATCAAATAAATAAAGTTTTTTATCTTTCATATGTCTCCCCTTTTCTCTAGCAATTAGTTTATTATACTATATATTTCCAAATATTACTACAATATATAATTGAATTGAGGATAAGCCAAAAACAAAAAAAGGCAGCACACAACTGCCTAAAAAAACATATATAATTAATTTAATTATCTCCATCCTGTTTTTTTCAACGAGCTTTTTATTTCTCTTCTTCCCCTAATTCATTATACTTTGCTATTACTACATCTGTAATTTCTTTTCTTAATTCAGGTGTAATAGGGTGTACGATATCTTTGTATTCTCCATCAGGCATCTTTCTTGACGGCATAGCAACGAACATTCCTTTTTGTCCATCAATAATTTTTAAACCATGGATAACAAAACTCTCGTCAAAAGTTACATCTGCATAAGCCTTTAATTTTAGCTCACTTTCAGATTTTACTGCTCTTAGTCTTACATCTGTAATTTTCATAGTTCATGCACCTTCCCTTTTATTATATGTATTCATCTAATCCGCTGCAAAGATAGACCCTACAGTGTTGTAAATGCTCCCTTAATGCTTTTACCATATTATTAGAATGGTGTGGATGAACAAATGTGTAGTAGGCACTTCCGCTACCTGACATAAAAAATCTTCCCCCACATATGTTCGTCAGTTCTTTTCTGAATTCAATAATATTTGTATCAGTTTGTAAAAGCCCCTGTTCCAAGTTGTTTTCAATGCTTGATTCTACTAATTCAATACTATTTTCCCTGAGCCCCCTTATGATATTTTCTATATTTGCATCTTTTTTATTTTTAAGGATATCCATATTTTTGTATGCCAGAGCAGTAGAGACACCAAAAGGTGGTTTTATTATAATGATATCCATTGTTAACCTGTTTTCTATTATCTCAATTTTTTCTCCAATTCCCCTTACCCTTGCAGGTTTATTTATAAGAAAAAATGGGATATCAGCACCGATTCTTTTGCCGATTTCAATAAGTTTGTCCATTGAGAAGAGATTTCCATGATAGCTGTTCAAAAAATTTAGAAAAAAAGCCCCATTGGAACTTCCTCCCCCTAATCCAGCTTCATGAGGAATAACCTTTTCAAGATGAAGTGAAACCTCATGTTTGTCAATTCCACTTTCTTTATAAAACTCCTCATATATTTTATATAGAATATTCTCTTTCCCTGTTGGAATTCCTTTTATATTTGTTGTTATTTTTAAATTTCCTGGTTTTCCACTTATCTCCCCTGTAATTTTATCACTTAGAGATACTGGAATCATAACCATATCTAAAAGGTGGTACCCGTTAGGAAGTACCCCTTCTACATTCAGTCCTAAATTTATCTTGGCATTTGAATTTAAAACAAATTCCATTAGAAAATATCCTCCTCACCAGTTAAATCAATAGTGATTCCTCTACTTTCTAATACTTTTATAAGATCTGGAGTTCTCTCTTTAGGCACATTTCCAGTAGGTACTTCAAGGATTTCAAATTTGAAGTATTTGTTGAAATATTCAAGTTCTAAAATCTGTCCTACCTTTACTTCTGTGCTTGCTTTAGCTACTTTTCCATCAAGCTTTGCCTTCCCTCCATCTACTACTATTTTAGCAATAGGTCTTCTCTTTATTATTCTGCTTACCTTTAAAAATTTGTCTAATCTCATAGATACCTCTCTTTCTACTATATATACTACGTTTTTTCCAGTTGTCAATGGGTTTTTTCCTTTTTTATTTTTTCTCCAAGGCTTTTGCCTCTTCCCATAACTTGTCCATTTGAGTTAAATCACTCTTTTCCATATCACAATTTTTCTCTACATATCTGAATCTTCTGTCGAATTTTTTAATAGTTCCCTCTAATGCCTGTGTTGCATCTACATCTAAAAATCTTGAAAGATTTACCACTGCAAATAGAAGATCTCCTATCTCCTCTTCACATTTTTCCTGGTCTTTTTTAGCTATTTCAGCTTTGACCTCATCAAGTTCCTCATATATCTTATCTACAACTTTTGAAATATCATCTTTATTCCAGTCAAATCCAGCTTTAGAAGCTTTCTTCTGAAGCTTTTGAGCCTTTGCAAGGGCAGGTAGATAGATAGGTATACCATCTATTGCTGACTTACGGTTTTGATGAGCTTTTTCAGTTTTCTTTATAGCTTCCCAGTTTAAAAGAGTCTCCTCTGGAGTAAGTCCCTCCTCTTTTTCCTTAAATACATGAGGGTGTCTTCTGATCAATTTTTCACATACCTCTTTAGATACATCTTCAATATTAAAATCTCCAGCATCCTCTCTTATATCTGCCTGAAATACTATATTCATAAGAAGATCTCCAAGCTCTCCCTTGTGCTCTTCAGGGTCTCCCTCCATAGCTTCCAATACCTCAGCTGTTTCCTCTACAAGACATGGTTTCAAACTCTTTAGAGTCTGTACCTTATCCCATGGACACCCATTTTCTCCTCTTAACACCTTTATAATCTCAACTAATCTATCAAATTCCTTCATTTTTGCATTCTCCTCTATATTTTTCATATATATCTAAAAACTCACCGATTTTTCCAGGATAATTTACAAGCTCCTGTCTATTTCTATATGTTATCTTTCTTTCCTGGATGAGTCTTAGTATCACTTCCACCTCTACCTTATCTCTATCAAACTTGATTTCACAGCCACCTTCATCCAGTTCAATAGCTTTTTTAATTCCCAGCTCCCTTGCTCTAAATTTAAGTGCTATATATTCAAATAGTCCCTTTGCCTCTTGTGGCATCTTACCATAGATATCTGTAACCTCTTCTCTGTATTCTTCCAATTGCTCAAGGCTTGATATCTCAACAAGTTCTCTATAGACTTTAATCTTCTGATTCTTATCAATATATTCATCTGGTATAAATGCTGGAAAATCAACTTTAACCTCAATATCTTCAAAGGTATCCTGAGGTACAAACTCTCCTTTCTGTCTTTCAATCTCTTCCTGTAACATCTTCATATAGAGATTGTATCCAAAAGTCTCAAGTGCCCCATGTTGACGCTCTCCTAATATCTCGCCAGCCCCTCTTATACGCATATCTTCCAGAGATAGTTGAAGTCCTCCTCCACCCTGCTCTTCAAGGTTACGCAAAGATTCCTCTCTCTCTTTTGCTTTTTTACCCTGTTCCTCTTTCAATAGAAGATAGCAGTAGGCCTGTTTATGTCCTCTTCCAATTCTTCCACGAAGCTGATATATCTGTGAAAGTCCAAGCTTTTCTACACCATCAATTATCATTGTATTGGCATTTTCTATATCTATTCCATTTTCAATTATGGTAGTTGCAACCAGGATATCCACCTCTCCATTTTCAAATGATTTTATCTTATCTCTAATCTCACGAGGCTGCATCTGACCATGTACATAATCTATCTTTATATATTCAGGAAGGATTCCTGCAAGCTCCTGGGCCTTTTTAGATATTCCATTTACATAGTTGTAGATATAGAATACCTGCCCCTCTCTTGCTATCTCCTTCATGATTATATCCTTAAGGTCCGAACTCTCCTTAGGTATAAAGAAAGTATCTATAGGCTTTCTTCCCTCAGGTGGTGTATCTATTACAGATAGATCCCTTATTCCTAAAAGAGAAAGGTTTAAAGTACGTGGAATAGGGGTAGCTGTAAGTGTCAGCATATCTACAGATGCCCTCATCTTTTTAAGTTTTTCCTTTGCCTTTACTCCAAATTTCTGCTCCTCATCTATGATTACAAGTCCCAGATCCTTAAATTTCACATCTTTTGAAAGCATTCTGTGGGTACCTATTATTATATCAATACTTCCCTTTTCAATGCTGTGAATAGCTTTTTTCTGCTCTCCACCAGTTTTCAATCTGCTCAAAAGCTCTATTGTTATAGGATAGTTTTTCATTCTTTCACTGAATCTTGCAAAGTGCTGTTGAGCAAGTACAGTAGTTGGCACAAGTATAGCTACCTGTTTACCGTCAATAGCCGCTTTAAAAGCTGCCCTCATAGCTACTTCAGTCTTACCATATCCAACATCTCCACACACCACTCTGTCCATTACTCTGCTTGATTCCATATCAAATTTTACATCCTGAATAGCCTGACGTTGAGATTGAGTTTCATTATACGGAAATCCCTCTTCAAACTCTTCCTGCCAAATTGTGTCAGGACTAAATCTATATCCTAAGCCGCTTTGACGTCTTGCCTGTACCTCGATAATCTCTTTTGCAAATAAAAGCATCTCTTCATAGAGCTTTTCTTTCTTCCTTTTAAATCCTCTTCTACCAAGATTGTATATCTCAGGTACCACTCCAGGAGGTGACACATATTTTTCAATTCTGCTTATCCCCTCTACTGGTACAAAGAGTTTATCCTCATCTGCATATTTTATCTTAAGATACTCATGTCCATCTATTATCTCAATTCCAAGATATAGTCCCACACCATAGTTTTCATGGATAATATAATCTCCCTCTCTAATCTCAGAAAGATTCTTATACTTAAGACTTACCTTGTCACTGCTCTCACGTCTTACTCTTACACCTTTTAATTCTCTATCAGTTAAAACTAAAAGGTTTTCCTCACGATACCCTTCAAATAACGGATAACGTTTAAACTCCATATTCTCAATACCCTTAAATATATCACTGTATCTTTTAGCCTCTTCAGACATTATAAGGACTTTTATCTGTGGATTTTCCTCTAAATCATGGATAAATTCATGATTTTCAAAATAGTGTATCTCCTCATGGGTAAACTGTTTTATCTCAATTTCCTCACCCATATTCTTTATCTCATTAAATCTGCTTCTCATGAGATTTTCTCTATCTCTGTCACGAAGTATGAGCTCTTCCAGCTTATATTTTAGAAGTTCAGGATTTTCTATCAGAAATTTTGCTCCTTTAAGATCCTTTACAAGTGAGTAAAAAGATACCCTTTCCTCCTTATTATTCCCCATATACATACGGAAATTTTTCTTTTTCTCTATACTTCTCTGACTCTCTATATCAAATATCGATATTCTGTCAACTTCATCTCCAAAGCTCAGTTCCATCCTAACTGGAGCGTCACTGTCTGCTGGAAATATATCCAGAATATCCCCTCTTATACTGTACTGTTTTCTTTCCTCTACCATGTAGTTTCTTGCATACCCATTTTTTATAAGTTCCTCTTCAAGCTTTTTAAGGTCTACACTTTTTCCAAGAGAAAATTCAACACTTTCCCCTTCAAGAAAATAATCCCTTAAAAAAGATTCAAGAGATACCAGCATTATATACTTCTCCTCTGATTTTAAAAGCTTTAAGAAATCGTAATTGAGTTTTTCTATCTCATCATCATTTCCAGTGCTTTCAAATTTGAGAATTGTTCCATCGTAGATATCTTCAAGAACTGCATAGTAATCCTCTATATTTCTATTAGAAGAGCATAGATATATTATATTTTCCTTATAATCCCCCAGCATAAAGGGAATTTTACCTCTATATACTAACATTTCCCCTCCTTAAGACTCTCTTTATTTTAACCCTTTTGTATCAATCTTGTAAAGGAATAAAATAAAAGAGGGAAAGTAAATAAAAAGGATTAACTCCTTGTTAAGAAATTAATCCCTTATCTTTTTTCCAATAAAAAATAAATCTGATAACAGCTATAAACTCTTAGAAATACTCCCTTAAATCATCATTTATAATATCTCCCAATATTTTATCATCTAGGTTATCTGAAAGAGAGAGTTTTGCATCTGGAGTAATAAGAAGATACTTGCTACTCATATCCTCGTAATTTCGAAAATCCACAGAAAATGGGTAATCTTCAGATAAAATCTCACTTTTTAAATTCAAAAACTCCTCATTTGTTATTTCCAACAGCTCTTTATTTTTTAGAGCAGTCTCTCTAAGTGGACAAAATCTAAAAATACGCCAATTTTTTATTTTGTATTTTTTTAAAAATACTGACAGTTTCTTAAGCCCATTGATATTATCCTTTGTAATTACACTGTTAATTGAAACTGTTGGCTTTATTCCACCTTTACAAAGAGTATTTAGTAGTTTCTCTATAGTGGAAAAATGCTCTTTCCCTCTTCCTAGCTTCTCATTTATATCATCTTCAACAGAATCTATTGATAAAGTTATATTTTCTAATTTATCTATAATGTTCATAAAATCAGAAATTACCAGAGTTCCATTTGTAACAACCTTTACTTTTATTCCTTTTTCATTTAAAAGTTCGATTATTTTTCTGATATTACCTGCTAGAAAAGGTTCTCCACCTCCTAAAGTTATATGTTTTATATTCATAGAAGCCAGTTTATTGATAACTTTATCATAAAATTTATCTGAATTTTCGTTGCTATTTAAAAATCTGTGACAGTATTTACACTGCTGATTACATCTTGATGTAAGTAACCAACATAACTCTTTACTCATTAGCTTCTCCTTTTAATTTATTTGATATAAAATTTTGTACTTTTTCCAATGCAATTTTAAAAACTTCATCAGCATTGCGTCCTTCAGTATCAATTATGCAATAATCGAGATTAAGATCCTTAGCTCCTTGAATAAATTTATTATATCCATAGGCTCTTTTCTTTGCATCTAACAAATCTGGATCATTTAAATCTCTCTGCTCCAATCTTTCTACCCTACGTTCAGGTGATGCAACTAAAATCAGAATAAAATCAGGTTTTCCTGAAATTTCCTGCATAAATTTATATATTTTTTCAGATTTTTCATCTGCATTCCAATAGTAAGTAGTAAGGCAGTGACGGTCAATAATAAGGTCTTCATCATAATTTAAAAGGTTGAATATATTTGCCATTCCAAAAAACCAAGTTCTTATAATTGAGTTGTCTATTTCTGCAAACTCATAAATAGCTTTTTTCAGTTCACTGATTTTTTCATCACTATATCCTAAATCCTTGAAAAAAGAGATGAGCAATCCATCTACGTACTTATAATTAAGCTCTTTTGCCAATCTTTTAGCTAAAGTTGTTTTTCCTACTCCATCCATACCTTCTACAACTATCTTCATCTATTTCACCTTCGTATTTTTCTTCAAAATTGCAATAAAACGGTTACTTGAATTTTCCCTGTATTCCTCTTTATCAAAGTCTCCATATGAATCTACAAGTTCAAAATATGGTTTACAAATCTCCTTTAACTCATTAAGATAATAGAACCTTACAAACTCCTCATCAAAATAGAAATTCTTCTTTCCATCATCATTAATAAAATAGAAATATTGTGAATTTTGAATATTATCTATAATTCTTTTATACACAAGAAGTTCTAAAGAGACTCTGTTATTCCCCTTATTACGTTTATATATTCTTCTTTTTTCCAATGCTGGAATATTTTTGGAATCCAATACCAGAATACCATCATCTTCAAGATGATTATAGACATTAAAAAGAAACTTCTTCAAATCTTCAGTTTGTGAAAGATAATTATATGTTGTCCACATACATATACACATATTGTATTTTTCATCTAGGTTGAAATTCCTTACATCTCCAACTACATAATTGATATTCTTATGAGAATGTATTTTTTGAGCATTTTCTATCTGAAATTTACAAATATCAATTCCTGTAACCCCATATCCATCCTGTCCAAGAAGCAGGTCATGTCTTCCAATTCCACAACAGCAGTCCAGTATCTTTCCAGAAGTCTTCTTTACATAATTCTTGAATATATCCTCTAGAAATGAGACCTCTTTTTCTGTATTATTTGCAATAGCTTCCATATAATATTTTGAAAGCTCATTATATAAAAGTTTATTTTTTGCATGCTCTGTAAAGCTGATAGAATCAAACATAGAAAGGTGTCCATAAAAATCAATTGGTAATTGAATAACTGAAGGTGAATGAAAAGTTAAGATTTTCGAATTGCTGAAGAATAGAATCCAGTCATAATTTTTTGCTTCTTTTTCAATATAAAGATTAGCTTCTTTTTCATTTTCAAAAGCTATAATATTTGAAAAATTATAATTAGTTTTAAAATGATTTGAATCATGATGACAATTTATGACAATGACATCTGTAGAATAAATATCCTTTATTTTTTCCATAAAATTTATATTTTCATCATTTAACAGATTTTGATCTGTTTTACTCCTGTCTACTTCCCTCGTAATACCTGAAATGTTGAATATTGCCTTGATTTTCAAAATCTTTCCTCCTTGTAAAATAACTTTAGTATTTATATTTTAATCCCTTTATTTTTATATATAATTAACTTTTTTAGTTAGTTTTTTTCGTTTAAATAGGCATATCTTAACAGATGACATTTATATAGAATAAATCATTATTTGTTTAATACATGTAAATTATAATTCAATTTGTTCAAAAAAACAAGAGAAATTATGCAGTAAAATAAAAAGGATTAACCTCTTATTAAGAAGTCAATCCCTGCTCTATTTCTATTCAACTTTAAAATAATAACTGACTATTTTTTATCCTCTTCCTCTGCATATAGTGAAGTAGTCATAGATACTGCAATTACACTTCCTATTACAAGAAATATCCATCCCCATGTAAGTCCATAATCACTATTTATTCCAACTATTCCCATTCCATGCTCAAGATGTTTCCAGCTGTCAAATAGCATAACCAGTACCCCTACAACAGTTCCAAAAGCACAACGTCTTGCCATTTTGTAATTCCCAATCAAGATCTTAAGTCCGCAATAAAGTGATAAAAATCCAATTACCCCTGCAATTATAGTGGTATTTGCATTGGTAAACATAGATATACTTCCAATTCCTTCATATTTTACTATTGGAAGAAATATTCCCACAAAAGACATTACATTCCCTATATAACAAATATATTTCTTATTCATTTCCCTCTCCTTAAATATGATTCTAACAATTTCATTATACTATTATTTTTATTATAAAACAATGAAATTTTTATATTCTTTATTAAAATTATCAAGAATTATCTAGGCAAAATCACAAAGTTGTGATATATTATACATTATCTGTACGATTTAGTTTCATCAGTTATCCATACTAAGCAGATATCAAGGAGGAAATATGAAGATTTTAATCATTGGAGGAGTGGCAGCTGGAATGAGTGCAGCAGCAAAAGCATCAAGACTTGATCCAGAGTGCCAGATTACAATTTATGAAAAAACAGATATTGTATCATGGGGAGCATGTGGACTTCCATACTATGTGGGAGATTTCTACCAGGATCCTAAAAATATGATAGCAAGACCTGTTGAAAAATTTATAGAAGCTGGAATGGATATTCGTACATTCCATGAAGTGATAGATTTAGACCCTGTAAAAAAAGAGGTTACAGTTAAAAATCTTAAAAATGGTGAGGTTTTTAAAGACACCTACGACAAACTTATGATAGCAACTGGTGCCTCAGCTATTATTCCACCTATCAAAAATATAGATGCCAAGGGAGTTCATACTCTTAAATCTTTTGACGATGGAATCGCTCTTAAAGAGGAGATTAAAAAAGAGGAGTATCAGAATATTGTAATAATCGGTGCTGGATATATTGGTGTAGAGGTAATAGAAGCTGCTAAACACCTTAAAAAAGAGAGCATAAGAGTTATCCAGCTTGGAGATAGAATCCTTATGGAAAGCTTTGATAAGGAGATAACAGAGGTCTTAGAAGAGGAGTTAAGAAGCCATAAAGAGGTTACTCTGCATCTAAATGAAGGTGTAAAAGAGATTGTAACTCAACATGGCAAGGTAACTGGAATTATAACAGACAAGGGTGAATATCCTGCTGATCTTGTAGTTTTAGCTACTGGTGTCAGACCTAACACAAAATTTATCCAGGGAAAAGGAATAGAGATGCTTCCTAACGGAGCAGTTATAGTAGATGAACATGGAAAGACAAATATTGATTCAATCTACTCAGCTGGGGATTGTGCTACTGTATTCCACAGAGTAAAAGGGGAAGATGTATATATCCCTCTAGCTACTACTGCAAACAAACTTGGAAGAGTAGTTGGTGAAAATCTTGCTGGAGTAAAATCAATATTTAAGGGAACTCTTGGTTCTGCAGCTATTAAAGTACTTGATATGGAAGCTGGAAGAACAGGAATTTCTGAAAATGAAGCTAAAAAGATGGGGATAGATTACAAAACTGTCTTTATAAAGGATAAAAACCACACTAACTACTATCCTGGACAGAGCAATATCTATGTAAAACTTATATATCACAGCAAATCTAAAGTCCTTTTAGGAGCACAGATTGCAGGTTTTTCAGGAGCTGTTTTAAGGGTAGATGCACTGGCTGTAGCGATATATGCTGGCCTTAGTGTAGATGAGATAGGAATGATGGACTTTTGTTATGCTCCACCATTTGCCCGTACATGGGATGCAATGAATATAGCAGGTAATGCTGCAAAATAGCAATATTAATATAGAAAAGGGGAAATTAAAATGAACAACGTGTTTTTCAGAGAATTTTTAATGATCAGTGATATTAAAACTATCATATTTTTGGCCGTATTAGTAGGACTTGTAATATTTATCCAGAAACTACCTAAAGAAAAATTTAAATTTTCTAAAAAGGTTATGACTGGAACAGGACTTGGTCTTATACTTGGACTTGTTATCCAATTTGTAGCAGGTTTTCCAGATAATCCTATGGATATTACATTTGTAAGAGAGACAACTCTATGGTATAGCCTTTTAGGTGGAGGATTTATATCTTTTGTAAGAATGCTTGTAATTCCACTTGTTATGGTATCTATAATCCATGTTATTATCAACATGAATGAAGAGGCAAAACTTGGTTCTCTTGTAAAAAGAACTCTTGTAATATCTCTTACAATGGTAGCTATAGCTGCTGCTCTTGGGCTTACTATGTCTATTATCTTCAATATAGGTGGAGCTGGTGCTGCAATAACTGAGGGAACTCACAAGATAAGAGAGGTAAAAAATATAGTTGAGACTTTAAAAGCTCTTATTCCTGCTAACCCAGTAGATGCAATGGTACATCTAAATGTAGTTGGAATAGTAATATTTGCTGCTCTTATTGGAGTTGCTGCAAAGAGAATGTCTAAAAAATATATGGATATTATAAAACCATTTTTTGATATTATAAATGCATCTGAAAAAATAATAGTATCAATGGCTATGAGTATAATTAAATGGATGCCAGTAGCTGTAGTTCCACTACTTGCAAATACAATTGCTCAAAGAGGACTGTCTGCAATTGCTGAAGTTGCCAAATTTATAGTTATACTTTATGTATCAGTAGCTATCATGTTTGTAATTCAGATGATTGCTGTATCACTATTTGGTCTAAATCCATTTACATATGTTAAAAAATGTGTATCTCTTGCAATACTTGCCTTTACATCAAGATCAAGTGTAGGTACTCTACCTGTGACTATCTCTACAATGACAAATAAACTTGGTGTAAATGAATCAACTGCAAGTTTTGTAGGAAGCTTTGGTTCTACAGCTGGAATGCAGGGATGTGCAGGTATATTCCCAGCGATGACAATAGCCTTTGTTACTCATATGAGTGGACACAGTATTGATGCTACTCTATTTATTATGAGTGTAATAGTGGTAGCTATTGGATCTGTTGGTATTGCTGGTATTCCAGGTACAGCTACAATGGCAGCTTCAGTTGGTCTAACAGGAACAGGACTTGCCCCTTTCTTCCCAATGATCAACCCGATTCTTGCTATTGACCCAATTATAGATATGCCAAGAACTATGCTTAATGTAATGGGGTCTGTAACTAATGCTCTTATGGTAGATAAGACTTTAGGAACATTGGATCTGGTTAAGTATAGTGATCCTGATGCAGGTAATGACACAACTGACAGTGAACTTTAATCTAAAATAACTAAAAAAAGAGGCCGTTGCAATAGCCTAAAAATGATGCGTATCCCTTTTACTGGACAAATAGTAAAGGGGGTATTTTTTTATTTTTATTTTAAAATAGAACTTTTTATTTTAAATTTAATACTTTAGTATTGTTTTTTGACAATCGTAATGATATAATTTTTGTATTAATCTATAGTAACTTATCTTATGAGGAGGTAACACAACATGAAAAAATTTTTAGCTATGGCAACTTTTTTATTTTCTACAGTGGCAGCATTTGCAGATGGAGATAAACCAACTGGTCATCTTCTTATTTATGCTGGATTAATGGAAGATCATGCTATTCTAGCAACAAAAGAATTTGAAAAAGAAACTGGTATCAAAACTGAATTCGTAAGAATGAGTAGTGGAGAAACTCTTGCAAGAATAAGAGCAGAAAAAGATAACATGACTGCATCTGTTTGGTATGGAGGTCCTATTGATGCCTTTGTAGCTGCAAATCAAGAAGGATTACTACAACCTTATATCTCTCCAGTAGCAAAAGAAATTCCTGATAAATTTAAAGATCCAAATGGAGTATGGACAGGAATATATGTAGGATACTTAGGATTTGTTGGAAATAAAGAGTTACTAAAAGAGATCGGTGCTCCAATGCCTAAATCTTGGGCTGATTTATTAAAACCAGAATATAAAGGTGAAATTGTTACTGCACATCCTGGTTCTTCTGGTACTGCATATACTATGCTTGCAACTGTTATCCAACTTAAGGGAGAAAAAGACGGTATGGATTATATGCAAAAATTAAATGGTCAAATCAGACAGTATACAAAATCAGGAACTGCTCCTGGTAGAATGGTTGGAATGGGAGAAACTGCTTTAGGAGTAACATTCCTTCATGATGCAATAAAATATAGAAAAGAAGGATATGATGATATTATTATTTCAGCTCCTGCAGAGGGAACAGGTTTTGAAATTGGTGGAGTAGCAATACTTAAAAATGGTCCAGATCAAGATTCAGCAAAGAAATTTGTTGACTGGGCTCTTTCTAAAAAAGCACAAGAACTAGGACAAACTGTTGGTTCTTATCAATTCTTAACTAATAAGAATGCTGAAGCTCCTGCAGATGTTAAAGAAATAGCTGGAACAAAACTTATTGACTATAACTTTGATTGGGCAGGAAAACATAGAAAAGAGTTACTTGATAAATTCAGTACTGCTACAAAAACTACAGCTCCAACAAAATAATTCTTAAAAAGGTGGAAAACATGAAAAATTTAAAATTAAAGTTGGATAATGAAATTAAAAATATGAAAAATGTATTTCATGACCCTATACTTTTCTCTACAATTATATTTGTCCTTATAATTTTAATGTTATTTATTGTCTTTCCAATGATAAATATATTAAAAGAAAGTTTTACCTACAACCATAAGTTTTCTTTTATCCATTATGAAAATATAAAAAATATGAAAGAGAACTTTATTATTATCTTAAATACATTGAAATTAGGTTTAGTTACATCAATAATTTCAACTGCTATTGGATTTTTCTTTGCCTATGGAATGACATGTGTAAAGGTACCATTTAAAAAACTATTTAATTCTATAGCTATACTACCTATAGTTTCTCCTCCATTTGTAATAGCTTTGTCTGCTATAATGTTATTTGGAAGAAGAGGATTTATAACACGTAGTATTTTTCACATAAGAAATGCAGAGATATATGGATTTCATGGATTGGTATTGGTACAAGTTTTAACTTTTTTCCCAGTAGCATATCTTATGTTAGTTGGACTTTTACAACAGATAGATCCATCTGTTGAAGAAGCTTCACGTGATCTTGGTGCCTCTAGATGGAATGTTTTTAAAACTATTACTCTACCTCTTATGATGCCTGGAATTGCCAATGCAATGTTAGTAATATTTATTCAAGCTATTGCTGATTTTAGTAATCCTATGGTTATTGGTGGAGAA
Source organism: Fusobacterium sp. DD2 (assembly GCF_018205345.1). NCBI lineage: Bacteria > Fusobacteriati > Fusobacteriota > Fusobacteriia > Fusobacteriales > Fusobacteriaceae > Fusobacterium > Fusobacterium sp. DD2. The sequence goes on along the minus strand of NZ_JADRHM010000035.1, from coordinate 5,031 downwards.
TTTACTACAGTTGCTGTTCAAATATATTTACAAGGTATTGGTAATTATGATATGGGAAGTGCCACAGCATTGGCTGTTATACTTGTACTCATGTCAGTTTCAATATTTATTACACAAAAATACTATATAAGTAAAAAATCCTATGTAACTGTTACTGGAAAAGTTTCAAGAGGAAGAGAGAAAATTAGTGAGCATGGAATTGCTATTCCTATAACAGTGATTATGACATTATTAACTTTATTTGTTTTGATGATGTATATCATGATTCCTATAGGTTCTCTAGTTAAACTATGGGGAGTTAAATATAATTTTTCATTGGAACATTATAAATACGTCTTAGCTTTAGGAATGAAGCCAATCTTTGACACAACTATGTTATCTATTATATCTACACCTATAACTGGTGTTTTAGCAATGATCATAGCTTTTCTAATTGTCAGAAAAAAATTCCTTGGAAAAGCATTTATTGAATTTACAACAATGATGGCTATCGCTATTCCAGGAACTATTGTCGGACTTGGTTATATAATTACTTATAATACTAAACCTCTTGTTCTGACAGGTACTGCAACAATTCTTATTATAGCTTTTATTATGAGAAATATGCCAATAGGAATACGTTCTGGAATTTCTGCATTACAACAGATAGACCCATCTATAGAAGAAGCTGCTACAGTTTTGGGAGCTAATAGTAGAAAAGTATTTACATCTGTAACACTCCCTATGATCAAACCAGCATTCTTTAGTGGTTTAGTTTATGCTTTTGTTAGAAGTATGACTCTTGTCAGCACAATTATATTTTTAGTATCTGCAAAATATAATCTTCTAACTGTGGCTATTATGAACCAAATTGATGTTGGTAAAATTGGTGTTGCATCAGCTTATTGTACCATCCTTATTGTGATTGTGTTCTTAGTAATAGGAGTAATGACATCACTTTTAAAAAGAATGGGAATTGACAGTATTTCAGAATAAAGGAGAAGATTATGGGAGCAAAAGGAGTTAAATTTGAAAATATAAATAAAATATTTTTAACAGAGGATAATAGAAGAGTAGCAGCTGTTACAAATCTTAATTTAGATATAAAACCTGGTGAATTCATCTGTCTTTTAGGACCAAGTGGATGTGGTAAGACAACTATTTTAAGAATGCTTGCTGGATTTGAAGTACCAACAGATGGACATATATATATTGGAGATGAAAATGTTGAAAAGATAACTCCAGATAAGAGAGATACTGCAATGGTCTTTCAAAACTATGCTTTATTTCCACATATGAATGTATATGATAATATCGCTTATGGACTTAAACTTCAAAAGTTAGATAAAAAAGAAATTGATGAACGTGTTAGTAAAATTCTCAAACTTATGAATATGGAAGGTTTTGCACAAAGAGTACCTTCACAAATGTCAGGAGGGCAACAACAAAGAGTATCCCTTGCAAGAGCTCTTGTCATGGAGCCAGGAGTATTATTGTTTGATGAACCTTTATCCAATCTTGATGCCAAATTAAGACTTCATATGCGTGACGAAATAAGAAAAATTCAACAAGAAGTTTTTATAACGTCTATATATGTTACTCATGATCAGGCTGAGGCTATGGGACTTGCTGATAGAGTAATAATAATGAAGGATGGAAAAATGGAGCAAGCGGGATCTCCAATAGAGATATATCAACATCCAGTCAATGAATTTGTTGCAAATTTTATTGGACGTGCAAATATCTTTAATGGAAAATTGATTGAAAAAAATGACTTTTCATGTGTAATTGATATCAACGGTGTTACATATGATATAGAACAAAAAGTTGCACATAATGTAGGTGATAATATAAAAATTGTTGTAAGACCTGAAAGCATAATTGTTGGAGAAAATGATTTTAAAGGAAAAGTTACAAAAAGTATGTTTATGGGGGCTTATCACGAATATGAAATTACTTTTGGAGATATGACAGTTGAAATTTCTGTAAGTAATCCAAAAGGTAAAAAGAATTATAAACTTGGGGATGAACTTACTTTTTCTCTTGATAAAAATTCAATACATATTCTTTAAAAAAATGAGGCTGTTGCATTTCTAAAATTTTACTTTTTAGACCTTTGCAACGGCCTCTTTTTTTCTCCTCATAAACTATTTATCTAATTTACTACACCATAAGAAATTAGCTATACTTCCTATTCCCTGACAGAAAAAAATTAAAAATATTACAATAGTTATAATGCTACTTCCAATGGCAGGATGATTTAACATAACTACTCCTAACACTATCCCCAGAATTCCAAGAACAATATTTACATTAGAAAGATGTATTGAAAAAGCTCTTAAACTCATTGATGCTACAATTCTCAGAATACCAAAGAACATTATCCAACTGGCAAGTATAAATGGTAAAGCAATACTCAAACTTACTGTTCCCTGAGCTGTTAAAATCCACAATCCAAATATAGCTGAAATAAGTCCACCTACTAAAAGCCAAGCACTTTTTACATCATGTGGTAATGTAAAATACATTGAAAGTTCCCCAAAACCATGTACAACAAAGGCAATTCCCAAAAAAATTGAAACTGCTATTAATCCTGATGCAGGATTTCCAAGCATCATAAAACTAAAGATAACCAATAAAACACCTGATAAAAGTGAAATCCAACGATATGTTTTTACACTCATAATATACCTCCATTTTATATATGATCCTTTAATTCAATTATAGTTCCTAGGGAGTTCTTTGTCAAATCCCCACTTTTATTTGACCAGTTTAGGTTTGACAACAAATACCCAATTGTTGTATCTTAATAATATACAACAATTAAAAGGGGGCAATTTTATGGGATTTATAATTGCACTTATTGGGCTATTGATAGGTATATTTGGAAATTGGGGTATTGGATATATAATTATGGTATTTGGAATTCTATTCCAAATCTTACTTATAATTGGATCTATAATTTTAACTATCCAAAACTCTATCAAAGCCACTGGACAGCGTATTTCTAATTCATATGACAGTTTTAAAAATACCTGTTTCGCTATAAAGCAAGGGCTTATAATCGGTATTACAAGTCTAACATTTTCTGGTGTTAGAAAAAGCTCATCATATTATCACTATTCATACGTAAACTTTTTTTCACGTCTTAAGGAGATATTTTTTACAGCTTTAAAGTTTTTAGGAATAGGGATAGTAGTAGTAATATGCCTATTTATAGGGCTTATCTATCTTTTTAGCATATTTTAAAAAAATGCACCAAATCCTAATGTTTAAAAAGGATTGCTGGTGCATTTTTATTTCTATTTATATTCTACAGATATCATCTTATGAGCTAGCTCATCTATCACATCTACATGGTAGTGTTTAGAATTTTCACGATTTAACACAGCACTTCTTAAAATAACATTCTGCTTTAGATTACTATTACACATAATAACTGCAGAAGTTACATTTTCAACTTCGCTGAAATCAGCTTCCAAGTCATTTTTACCAACTATATCTATTGCAAAACCACGCATTTTTCCATCTTCACAGACTATCTCAACAAATGCCTCTTCTTCCTCATTTTCTTTCTCATATACCAGTTTATTTTTGTTCGTATACATATCATCACGAACCAGTTTTACTGAATAATTATATGTTTCTGACATCTTTCTATTCAGTGAATCTATATCAAGATTTGCAAAAATCTCCACCTGAAATAGAATCATAACAAGTAATAACTTCCACATACCAATTCTCCTTTGCTCTTTTATCTCACTTTTTATTAATTACATTATAGCATATAGAGCTACTCTTTTTTCTTTTTTTCATCAACTTCTATTTTACTATCTATATTATTTCCTACTTGAGTAATTACTCTAGCAAAGTACACTGTATTTTTTCTTCTAATAGCTGGTTTTTAGTTTATTTTTTAAAGAGTATTCTGTCTTTTTCAACTGTACACTCTACACCAAATGGCACAATACATCTAGGAAGAGCATGCCCCACATTTATGTTGTAAACTATAGGCAAATCTTTTCTGCCAACTACCTCTACAACTATCTTTTTGTATTCATCAGCATAAATTTCTCTATCAGGCTTTCCAAGTAAAATTCCATTTACCTCATCAAATACCCCTCTTGATTTTAGAAATTCTAGAGCCTTTCTATACTTTTCAGGACTCATTTTTTCTTCACTTGTTTCTAAAAGGAGAATAACTCCTTTCCACTCCTGCTTTTTAGGAAAGATTGAATATTTTTCACAGATCTCCACTGTATCAGCATATCTTGCCCCATTAAAGATATCATATATTGTGTCCAGACATCCTCCCAGTATTTTTCCAATAAATCCAGGTTTCCCCTGAAGATATTCAAACCCATAATTTTTAAATCTCTCCATAGGTACTCCTACCTGATCTGGAGTAAATTTTTCTCTTCCACCATACCAGATATCACTTGGTATGATTTCCTTTATCGTTCCAGTGGTTATAAGCTCCTTAAAATATTTTTCAGTATATGGGAGCATCTCACTTTCCAGCTCACATATATCTGGCAGAAATGCCTGACCATAAAATGTGGAAAGTCCAACTTTATTCAGCATAAAATGATTCATAGTTGTATCTGAAAAACCTAAAAATATCTTCTTAGTGATGGCTTTTTTAAGTCTGTCATTTTCAAACAAATACGGAAGAAGTCTATAGGTATCATCCCCTCCAATAGCACATAAAATCATATCCACTTCAGGGTCTTCAAAAGCCTCTATCAGATCATCAGCTCTCTTTTCAGGATGATTTTTAAGATATTCCATCCCTTTCATAGCATTCTTCATAAATTTTACCCTGAGTCCAAAATCTTCAAGTCTTTTCATTCCTATTTCCACTTCATGTTTCATAAAAGGCTCTCCTAAAAGCCCTCTTGAAAGGCTCACTATCCCAATTGTTTTAACCATCTTATCACCTCGTTCTATTTTGTAAGTTTCCAAGATAAGAGTTATTATATTACCCCTTGATTTTATTAAGAGTATTATTGTTCAAATACGTATTAAAATCTCTTCTTTTATAAAAAACGG
>NZ_JADRHM010000034.1 GCF_018205345.1 Fusobacterium sp. DD2 | reverse complement strand
TTCTCAGCTACTTTCTATCTTATTATTCAAATTATAATTTCCTAATATATAAAAAAATGGAGACTTCTTAGTCTCCATTTTTCATTCTATATTTATCACTTATTCTCATAATATGAGCAGCAGTAAATATTCCAACTGCCATAGCTCCAGCCATTATAAAAGTGGTGATCCCCTTTTCCAAAGCCATTGGATAGTTCTTCTCAATAAGATTATACATAGTGTAGTATATTCCCCCTCCTGGTGCCAAAGGAATAAGAGCAGGAATCATAATTGCAGTAACAGTAGTTCTCATTTTTCTAGCTACTATCTCAGCATAAAGTGACAGAAATAGAGTGGCTAAAAAATAGTCAACTCCAACTGTAAAATCAAGTTCTTTTCCAGCAAGATAGAAAAACCAGCTTATCCCACCAGCAATTCCTGTATGAAGAAGATTTTTTCCCTTTACTTTAAATATTATTCCAAAGCCAAAAGAGGTAAGTATCGCTGCTAATATCTGTACAATCCAGTTACTTATATATAGTTCATACATCAGTGAATACCTCCTAATCTAAAGAATACATTTAATGCAACTCCTGATCCCACTGCTATAGAAGTCCCTACCATTACTACTTCAAGAAGTCTTGACATTCCAGTAACCAGGTCTCCAGCAAAGATATCTCTCATAGAGTTTATAAAAGGTACTCCAGGAACCAAAATCATAAGTGCTGAAATTATAGTAGTGGATATTCCACCAATATAACCACTCTGCTTTAATAAACATGCTGTCAATGTAGCTACAAATCCACATATGAGATTTGTAAAAAATGTCCCTATCTCAAGTTTATTACAGATTTTTGTAAAAATACCAATTCCAAGACCTGCAATAAAAGAACCTATAAATTCATGAAAAGTACCTAGAAAAAGTATTGAAAAAAATGATGCTCCTATACAATGTCCGGCTAAATCCACTATATCTGTATATGATTTTTCAGTATCTATCTCTCTTATTTTTTCTTTTACCTCTTCCATGCTATACTTATCAATATCATCTACTAAAAGTGCTACCTTATACACTTTATCAAGATTGGTAGTTCTTGAATTAACACGTCTTACAAGAGATCTTATCTCTCCTTCATCATTTTCTACAGTAATAATCAGGCATGTAAGAGTTGCAAAGCAGTGTCCCTCATACCCAAATCTCTCAGCAACTCTGCACACATTATACTCCACTCTGTATATTTCTGATCCATTTTTTAGCAAAGTTTCACCCACATCACCTGCTAAATTTAAAACTTTAAACTCAAAATTCTTTTCCATATGCAAACTCCATCAATATGTTATAGTTTTTCCCCTAATTCATGTTTATTTATTCAATTTTTTTAGTTCTTCTTCAAGAAGATCAAGAAGTCTATTAAATTCTATTGCTACAGCTGTAAAGCTCTCTTCTTTCTCAAGATCCACTCCAGCTTTTTTAAGTTGATTCATTGGATGGTCATTTCCACCTGATTTTAACAATTGAAGATATTTTTCTTTAGCTTCTTCTCTCTCTTTTTCTGAATATTTTGTATCTGTTATTCTCTCATAAAGATTTGCTGATGATGCAAAACTTGTAGCATATTGATATACATAATATGGTGAATTAAAGAAGTGTGGAATTCTTGCCCAAACTATTTTTTGTAATTCATCCATAGCAAGTGTATCTCCAAAATACTCTTTGAAAAGTTTATCCATTATACCACTTAGTACATCTGGAGTAACAGCCTGTCCATCTTCTATAAGTTTATGTGCCTGATATTCATAATCAGCAAATAGAGATTGAATGTAGAATGTTCCTACTATATTTCCTAAAGCCTGCTCTATTAAAGCTACCTTTTCTTTAGGATCTGTTGTATTTTTTATCATATAGTCAAGTAAAAGTCTTTCATTAAATGTTGAAGCAACTTCTGCAACAAATATAGTATAATCATGTGTTGCATATGGCTGATTTTCACTTGATAGCATGCTGTGAAGAGTATGTCCTAACTCATGAGCTAAGGTAAATACATCATCCATTGTAGATTGATAGTTTAATAGCATAAATGGATGGACATCATATACCCCAATTGAGTATGCTCCACTTCTTTTATTTTCAGTTTCAAATACATCTATCCATCCTTCACTAAGAGCTCTGTTCATTCTTTCTGAGTACTCTTTTCCAAGTGGTGCAACTGATTCATATACCATTTTCTTAGCTGTATCATAATCAAATTTCTTATCATAATCAACGATGTTTATACTGTTATCATAGTAGTGATAATCTTTAAGACCTAATGCTTTCTTTCTTAAGTTTACATATCTTTGTAAAGGTGCATTATTATCTTTAGCTGATTTTAAAAGAGTTTTAAATACTTCAACTGGAACATTTTTAGGTTCTAAAGCTTTTTCAAGTGAAGATTTATAGTTTCTTCCCTGAGCTGATGCCACATCTCTTTGAAGAAGTGCTCTATAGATTGCTCCATATGTATTTTTATTGTTGTTAAATGAACCGTATAAAGCTTCAAAAGCTTTCTTTCTATCTTCCTGGTTTCTATTAGTTGAAAGTATCTTTGAATATACTCCATTTGTAACTGGTCCTTCATAACCATCAGATAGTTTTACATTGTTCCATTTCATATCTGATATTGAAAGTTCCCCGTAAATATCACTTGGTGAACCCATGTACTGACCATAGTATGATAGCAGTTTCTCTTTTGGTTCATCTAATACATGATCTTGTAATCTATATATTTCCATCATGCTAAATCTATAATCTTTTATTTCTGGATTTTCATCTAGCCATTTTTCCATTGTCTTTTTAGGAATTTCTAAGATTTCAGGTGTCATCCACGCTGTACTTACAGCATATTGAGTATATACAGCTTCTACCTCTTGTAGTTTTACTGATACTACTTCATCTTTAGAATCCAAGTCTTTTAACATATATACGTAGATATATAATTTATCTAAAAGCCTGCTTAATTTTTCTTCTAATTGAATTAATTCAACAAATTTCTTGCTGTCATTTTTTATTTTCCCTTTATATTGTGGAACTTCTTTCATTATTTTCTTTAATTTTTCAAAATCTTTATCCCATTCAGACCAATCGGCATAAAAATCTTTCATATTCCATTTGTATTTGTCTGCTATTTCATCTCTCGTTAAAACTTTTTGTGCCATATCTTCTCCTTTGCTTTTTGTAGATAATTGATTTTTTGCAAAACTATTCACTCCAAATAGTGCCAGTAATATTCCAACAAATATAATTTTTTTCACAACACTCTCCCCATATTTTTTACTCTAATGTTTTTAATTTAAGTTCTCTATCAGTAGGTAATACTTTATTTAATATTACTCCAGCTAATGCAGCAAGAGCAAGTCCTGATACTGATACAGTTTTCCATAGTACAATATTGTCCACTGCTATTCCTAATACAAATATAAGTGATGCAATAATAAGGTTTCTTGAGTTAGAGAAATCAAGTCTTGCATCAACAACTGTTCTTACTCCAACTGAAGCTATCATTCCAAATAGGATAACTGATACTCCACCCATTACTGGAAGTGGAATACTTTGAAGAAGAATACCAAATTTTCCTATAAATCCTAAAATAATTGCATAACAAGCTGCTATTCTTAATATTGCTGGGTCATATACCTTTGTTACAGCAAGCACTCCTGTATTTTCTCCATAAGTAGTATTTGCAGGTCCACCAATAAATCCAGCTGCAACTGTTGCAAATCCATCTCCTAATAGAGTTCTGTGGATTCCAGGATTTTTAAAGAAGTCTTTTCCAACAACTGCACCATTAGTAGTAATATCTCCAATATGCTCAATAAATACAACTAGTGCAATAGGTGCAATTGCAATTATTCCTGTAAGAGAAATTTGAGGTAAAGTTAGAAGATCATGAGTAGCTTCTGCAGATAATCCTACCCATTTTGCCTGAGATACAAGATCAAAATTTACCATTCCCATAAATGTAGCTACTATATATCCAACAATGACTGCTGCAAGTATTGGTATAAGTCTTAAGAAAGATCTCTTCATCATAGTTATAAATACCATTACAAGTATAACAACACAAGCTACTACAAGACTCTTAGGGTCAAATTTACCATTTGCATAACCTGCCATTCCTAAAGCTGTAGGTGCCATTCTAAGACCGATTAACATAATGATAGGTCCTGTTACAATAGGTGGGAAGAAAGATTTTACTCTTTGAACACCAAATACTTTAACTAAATAAGACATTAAAACATATATAAGCCCTGCTGCTATAACTCCTCCCTTTATAGCACCAATTCCTTCTTCTTTTAAAACAAGTGTCAAAGCTCCTATAAATGCAAATGAAGATCCTAAAAATACCGGTACGATTCTCTTAGTACAAAAGTGGAATATTAACGTTCCAACTCCTGCTGAAATAAGTGCTAAAGAAGGATTTAATCCTGTTAAAAATGGCACTAATACTGTCGCTCCAAACATTGCAAGAACGTGTTGTATCCCTAGGATATACCTTGCTTTTCCTCTTATTTTTTGACTATTCTCTTCCATTGTTCCTCCTGATAATTATTAAATTTTTATAAACATAAAGAAAAAGAAATAATAGAATTTTACCTCTACATTTCTTTTTTCCTGCTTAACTAATTTACTTTTTTAATTTGCTTAAGAATTTTTCTCCATTAACAATAAATCTGCTGTGCTCTCCTTCTCCTACAACAGTTTCACTATGAGTAACTACAACATGGAAATCAAGTCTTCTTCCATCGATTTCTTTAAGTGTTGCAACACATTTTAATTTGTCGCCAACTAGATTTGCTTTTAAGTGTTTAATATTTAAAGAAATACCAACAGTTGTATCTCCATTTTCAAGTTCTTTTTCAGCTAAGTTGAAAGCTGCATTTTCCATAAGTGCAACTAGCATTGGAGTTGCAAATACTTCTAATCCTCCTGAACCTAATTTTATAGCTGTGTCATCTGACCCAACTGCCTTTTCTAAAGTCAAAGTCATACCTTTTTCTAACACGATTGCCTCCTTAAATTTATTAGTCTATTTTCTGCTCTTTGTAGCCTTAAAGTATATGTTAATCAGTATTTTAGCTAAAATTTTTTTGAGGTGATTATTTTCATTCACCCCATCATCATAAGCTACGCATCCGGCTTTGAAAAGCTGCACCATTATTTTATCCTCAGATGAAATAAGAAGCAGAAAAAAATAAAATAAAATTATCATCAAAACAGCACCGGCAATTAAAATACCTAACATCTTCCTTCCCCTTACCTTCTATTCAATTATAATCCCTATAAGCTTTCCATTGACAAATTCAATGGAGCAATTATCTTCTAACGCCACATTGCTCATACAGATTGAACTTCCCTGCTTTAAAGTATAATTATTCAAGGGATACTTAAATCCTTTAAGTGTAATTCCTGTTACTTTTTCTGAAAATGGTATAAAAGATATAGTCTTCCCTTTTACATTCTCCATAGTTGCTCTTTTTTCTATACAGAACATTCTCTCTTTTTCAGTTATTAAAAATAGATTATCAAATAAAAACAGAAGATTTATATTTGATAACTCGTGGTCTCTACGTCCACCTAATGCACCAATTACTACAATTTTATCATAGTTCTTTTTAGAAAGATATTGTAAAATAAGCTCTCCATCAGTAAAATCTTTATCTTTAGGAAATTTATTTATTATTATATCGTTTTTTCTGTATTTTTCAAGGAGTTCTGGTGAAACAGAATCTAAATCTCCCCAAATCTCTTTAGGCACAATTCCTAACTCTTCCATGAGATTTGCTCCACCATCTGCACAGTAGAAATCTCCTGGTTCTTTTGCTAGAAGATTGAGATAAAACTCTTTGCTCCCTAGTAGTTCTCCATTAAAAAAAACATACGCTCTCTTCATTATTTCCCTCTCTAATCATCATCTACGCTACTGTTAAGTATGATAAATATTGGTAGATGATCTGATACTCTTTTTTTCATCATTTTATAATTTTCTTTTGTAAAATCTACAGCTCCACTTTTTCCTTCAAACTCTTTTGTGTATTTTTTTGAAAGAAACATATTATCGTAAGAGCTTGCAAGTCTTGAACTTCCTAAAGTTGTTTTAATCTTAGGATCAAGTGTATATGTTATCTCGTCTCTATGTTTTAAGAATAGCTCAAAAGCTTCGTCAAATGCTGAAAGATTAAAATCTCCAGCAATTATAATATCATTTTCAACAGGATCTAAATCCTGAAAATAATCATAGACCTCTCCCATTTTAAAGGCTTCTCTTCTTCTTACCTTTTCATTCTTACCAAAAATAGAGTGTGCAAGAACAAGGGTAAAATCTATATTATCTATTTTGAAATCTGCTCCATATGGAGGTCTTGAAAAAACTTTATCATGGTTTGGATAATAACCTCTCACTTCAAGAGGAGTTACTCTATTTTTCTTCCAAACATATGCAAAGTGCTCTTTATAACTACTTTTTCCAACTGGGTATGGTGAAATATGATAATCCCATTTTTTACCACTTACTTTTTCAAGTGCTGAAACAAGATCCTGAACTCCCTCTTCATTCATTACCTCAATAAGTCCAACAAGATCAAAAGCTGAAATAACCCTTGCTGTCTGTTCATAATCCTTTTCATTTTTACCAAGTCTTAAAGTATTAAAAGATGCCACATATGCTTCCTGAGCAAAAAGTGATATTGTTACAAATATATATACAATCAGAGTTCTTATTCTTTTCATTTCCCCACCTCTTTTTCTTCTGTATATTCTATCACAATTACGCAATTTCACAAAATTAATTTATTATTATTTTTACCAAATTCTGACCACCAATATTTTAATGTTTAACCACTGTTCTATTTGACTTTTTATGGTTTTTCAACTATAATTCTTTAATAATAGATAATATTCATTTAGTTTGCCTAAAGGTGGGATAATTTATGATTGCAGCGTTTTTTGATATTGACGGAACTATATATAGAAATTCTCTTTTAACAGAGCATTTTAAAAAACTTATAAAATATGATCTTCTTGATTTTAGTGAATATGATAGAAGAGTAAAAGAAGCATATAAATTATGGGATGAAAGAGTAGGAAACTATGACAACTACTTAGAAGATTTAACTGGAACCTATGTAGATGCCATAAAGGGACTGCCCATAAAATATAATGATTTTGTTGCAGACAAGGTAGTTGAGCTTAAAGGAAACAGAGTTTATGCCTATACAAGAGAGATGATAAAATGGCATAAAAAACAGGGGCACCTTGTTATTTTTATATCTGGAAGCCCAGACTTTTTAGTATCTAGAATGGCTAAAAAATGGGATGCAGATGACTTCTGTGGTTCTACTTACCATACAGGTCCTGATGGAACCTTAACTGGTGAAATATCTCCAATGTGGGATTCACCTAACAAACTTAAATCAATACATAAGTTTGTTGAAAAATATGGAATTAACTTATCTAAAAGTTATGCTTATGGAGATACACACGGTGACATTACAATGCTTGAACTTGTTGGAAATCCAAGAGCAGTAAATCCAAGTCTTGAACTTCTAACAACTATTAAAAACAATCCTGAGCTTTGTAAAAAGACTGAGGTGATAGTTGAAAGGAAAGATGTAATCTATTCTCTTTCACCTGATGTAAAAATTATTGCACCTCATTTTTAGAGTTTTTACTTTATTTGATATAAGGAGGAACGGGGAATGATAAGAACAGTAATCTATTTTATCATTTCAAGTTTTTTGCTATTTTTCAGCACCAATGTCAATTCTAGCAGTGAAGTAAGAATTTTTGAAGATAGAGAACAGGCTATCTATAGAATTCACTGCAACGATGAAACTCAAAGTTACAGTACAATTACACTTGATAAAATGGAAGTTCTACCAAGAACAATTTTAAAAACCGGAACTCCAAATACCTTTATTAAGAGTAATCCTGTAAAACGAAAATACAAAAATTTTGTAGAAAATGATATAAACCAATATAAAGCTAATTTTGCGTCCATATTAGGGCGTTATAAGACCCGAATTCTTCTCATTTGATTTTTCTTTAATTAACTGATTAAAGATTAAATAATTAAGGAGGATAATGTGAGAGAATTTTTAATAGGTACTGATGTTGGTTCAACAACAATCAAAATAGTATGTTTAGATGAAAATCTAAATATTGTTTATTCAATATACCAAAGGCATCTTTCTAATGTTAGAGAGACTACTAAGGAACTTTTTAACGATTTTTTAAGAGAAATGAAAGAGAGATATGGTGAAGATTTGACCTTTAAATTAAACATTACAGGGTCAAGTGGAATGGGAATAGCATCTTGTATAGAAGCTGAATTTATTCAAGAGGTTATTGCATGTATAAAAGCCATAGAGCAGGTAATTCCAGAAACTGATGTTGCCATTGAATTAGGAGGAGAGGACGCAAAGATAACTTTCCTTAAAAATGATATGGACCAGAGAATGAATGGAAGCTGTGCTGGTGGAACTGGAGCATTTATCGACCAGATTGCGTCTCTTTTAAATACTGATACCAGTGGATTAAATGAACTTGCAAAAGATTATGACACAATTTATCCAATAGCAGCCAGATGTGGTGTATTTGCTAAAACTGATATTCAGCCTCTAATTAATGAGGGGGTAAAAAAAGGAAATATAGCAGTATCTGTATTTCAAGCTGTTGTAAATCAAACTATTACAGGTCTTGCCTGTGGTAAAAAAATATCTGGAAAGGTAGCTTTCTTAGGGGGACCTCTATTCTTTTTAAGTGAACTTAGAAAGAGATTTATAGAAACACTTAACATTGCTGATAAAGATGTAATATTCCCTAACAACTCACAGATTTTTGTAGCTCAAGGGGCAGCACTTGCATCTTTAGAAAATAAAAAAAGCTATACTCTAGGTGAATTGTCAGAAAAATTTGAAAAACTTAATGAAAAGGATACAAGTGAAACTACAAGACTTGAACCACTTTTTGAATCAAAAGAGGAATATGATGAGTTTGTAACAAGACATACTGGAGAAAAAGTTGATACAGAGGATCTTGCAACTTATCAGGGAAATGCCTATTTAGGTATTGATGCTGGTTCAACTACTATCAAGCTTGTACTAATTTCAGAGGATAGAAAGATACTTTACTCATTCTATTCTCATAATAAGGGTAATCCTTTAGATAATATTATAAATAACTTAAAAACTATGTATTCAAAGATGAATGATAAGATAAAGATAAAAGGTTCTTGTGTAACTGGATATGGAGAAAATCTTATCAAAGCTGCTTTAAATGTTGATGTTGGAGTAGTTGAAACTATTGCACACTATAAAGGAGCACTGCACTTCCAACCTAAAGTTGACTATATTCTAGATATTGGTGGACAGGATATGAAATGTCTTAAAATAGATGATGGTATCATATCTTCTATACTTTTAAATGAGGCATGTTCATCAGGTTGTGGTTCATTTTTAGAAACATTTGCAAATTCTCTAGGTATGGGAATAAAAGAGTTTGCAAAACTTGGTCTCTCTGCTAAATCTCCAGCAGATTTAGGTACCAGATGTACTGTATTTATGAACTCAAAAGTTAAACAGGCACAAAAAGAGGGAGTAGAGGTAGGGGATATATCTGCAGGGCTATCTTATTCAGTTGTTAAAAATACTCTTTTTAAAGTAATAAAAGTTAGAAATAAAGAGGAACTTGGAAACTATATAGTTGTTCAAGGTGGAACTTTTTTAAATGACTGTGTATTAAGAGCATTTGAAAAAATTGCTGGAAAAGAGGTAATAAGACCTAATATAGCGGGACTTATGGGAGCCTTTGGAGCAGCAATAGTAGCTCAGGAACATGCAGTTGAACACTCAACTTTACTTACAAGAGAGGAACTTGATACATTTACTTATACAACTAATCTGACACGTTGTGGAATGTGTACAAATAGATGCCTACTTACAATTCATAAGTTTAAAAATGGTGAAAACTTTATATCTGGAAACAGATGTGATAACCCAGTTCATAAAGTAAAAAAAGAACATGCACCAAACATGTTTGAATATAAATATAATAGACTATTTAATTATACCCCACTTGAATTTTCAAAGGCTACACGTGGAGAGATTGGAATACCAAGAGTATTAAATTTCTATGACTCTTATCCTTTCTGGTTCACTCTTCTTACAGACCTTGGATTTAGAGTGGTAATTTCAGATGATTCTTCTAAAAAATTATATGAAAGCGGAATAGATACTATTACATCTGATTCAATATGCTATCCTGCAAAACTTGTTCATGGACATATTGTAAATCTTGTAAATAAAGGTATTAAAAGAATATTTTATCCTTGTGTTATATTTGAAGAAAAAGAGGATGAAAAATCTCAAAATCAATATAACTGCCCAATAGTAATGTCTTATCCTGAAGTTATTAAAAATAATATGGATATATTAAAAGAGCACGATATAGATATGATGATACCTGTATTCTCTTTTGAGAATGCTGAAGTATTATACAAGAGGGTAAGAGAGGTCTTTGCAAGATTTGATGTTACAAAGGATGAGGTTAAAATTGCTGTTGATAGAGCTTTAGAAGAAAAATATAAGTTTAGAAAAGATATGCAGAATAAAGCTAAAGAGATAATTGCAGATCTTGAAAAAACTGGAAATATTGGAGTGGTACTATGTGGAAGACCATATCATACTGATAAAGAGATACATCATGGAATTCCTAATATTATCAACTCATTTGGAATAGCTGTCTTAACTGGAGATGCTGTTGCTAGTCTTGGTTCTCTAGATGATGAACTTAGAGTAATTGACCAGTGGACATATCACTCAAGACTTTATAGAGCAGCAGGGGTAGTTGGAAAACATCCAAATCTTGAACTTATAGAATTAAACAGTTTTAGCTGTGGAATAGATGCAGTTACAACTGACCAGGTAAATGAAATACTTACTAATTATGGTAAGGTTCATACACTGTTAAAAATAGATGAGATAAGCAACTTAGGTGCTATTAAAATCAGAATAAGAAGTTTACTTGCAGCACTCGAGTATAAAAAATCATCTATCACAAATAAAATAAAGAAAACAATCGAATATAAAAAAGCTGAATTTACAGAAGCAATGAAAAGTGAGTATACAATTTTAGCTCCACAAATGGCACCTATGCACTTTGACCTTATAAAGCATGCCTTTAGAGCCCAAGGGTATAATCTTGTAATATTACCTGAAACACAGGAAGCTCTGGAATGTGGACTTAAATATGTAAATAATGATGCCTGCTATCCATCAATTCTTGTAATTGGAGAGCTTATTTCTGCACTTCAATCTGGTAAATATGACCTTGATAAAACTGCAGTTATAATATCTCAAACTGGTGGAAGTTGTCGTGCTACAAACTATCTTGGATTCCTTAAAAAAGCTATAAAAGATGCTGGATTTGATAAAATTCCTATTATCTCTTTAAATGCTGATGGTTTCCAAAAACAACCAGGTTTTTCACTTTCACTTAGCTTCCTGCACAAAGCTATGATAGCTGTTTCTTATGGAGATATTTTGATGAAACTTCTATATCACACAAGACCTTATGAAATAAATAAAGGTGAAAGTGATAGAGTATATAAAAAATGGAATCAACTTGTAATTCCTAATATATACAATGGTAAAATATCTCAATTTAAGAAAAATTTAAGCAATATTGTAAAAGATTTTGCTGCTATAGAAGTTACTAATGAGGAGAAGATTAAAGTTGGAATAGTTGGAGAGATACTTGTAAAATTCAGTCCATTTGCCAATAATAATCTTGCTGCATTTATTGAGTCAGAAGGTGGAGAGGTATACACTTCATCACTTATGAACTTTATAAAATATTGTATCTATAGCGATATCTTCCTAATGGAAAAATTTAAAGGCAGATTTTCAGCAACAATGCTTAAACTTATTCTCTGGATAACAGATAGATACACCAAAGCTGTAAATAATGCTCTTAAAAAATGTAGCAGATTTTCTCAGGAGATTCCTATTCAGGAGACTGCAAAGAAAACTTCTCAATTTATCTCTATTGGTCATCAGTCTGGTGAAGGTTGGTTCCTAATGGGAGAAATGATAGATTTTATTGAAGAGGGAGTACCTAATATTGTATGTGTTCAACCTTTTGGATGTCTGCCAAACCACATCACTGGTAAGGGAATGATAAAAAGACTTAAAGAGGAATATGAAAATGTCAATATCACTCCTATTGATTATGACCCTGCTTATTCTGAAGTAAATCAGATAAACAGAATAAAACTTATGCTATCTGTAGCAAAGAAAAATCTGAAAAAAATATCTTAATTCCTGGAGACAGTTGCAATTTTGTAACTGTCTTCTTATTTTTCTACATCTTTTTTTTATATAAATTATATGCTATCATTTAGTATAAAGGAGAGATAATATGAAAATAGAGGATATAAAAAAAGAACTTAATAAATTAGAAACTTTGAACAATTTTAGAAAACTCGCTACACCTGATGAAAACCTTATCAATCTTTCTTCAAATGACTATCTTGGACTTGGAGAAAATAAAAAATTAAAAGAGAAATTCTTTAGAAAATTTTCTCCTAAATTAGCTGCCAGCTCTTCAAGACTTATTACAGGGTCTTCTAAAGAGGTAATGGAACTGGAGAAAAAAGCCCAGGAAATATATGGTAATCCCTGTATTATGTTTAACTCTGGATTTGATGCTAACTCGTCTATTATAGAGACTTTTTTTAATAAAAATTCTCTTATTATTACAGATAGATTAAATCACGCAAGTATCTATGATGGAATAGTTAATTCTCAGGCTAAGTTTTTAAGATATAAGCATCTGGATTTTAAAAACTTAGAAGATCTGCTTGAAAAATACAGCAGTGAATATGATGATATTTTAGTAGTTACTGAAACAGTCTACAGTATGGATGGAGATATAGCTGATATTGAGAGAATTGTTAAGATGAAAAAGAGATATAATTTCCAGCTTATGGTAGATGAAGCTCATTCATATGGAGTATTTGGATATGGAATTGCTCACAATCTTGGCATTGTAAAAGATATAGATTTTCTTGTAATTCCACTTGGAAAAGGTGGTGCTTCAGTTGGATCTATGGTAATATGTGACCAGCTTCACAAGGACTTTATTATAAATAAAAGCAGAAAATTTATATTTTCAACTGCACTTCCACCAATAAATCATCTATGGAATCTCTTTATACTTGAGAATATGAATAACTTTGATAAGGAAAGGGTAGAGCTTGAGATGCTAAAAAATTATACCTTAAGACTTCTTAAAGAAAATGGCATAGAAACATCTTCAACTACTCAGATTATCTCAATTATTGTAGGAGATAATAAAAAACTTGCAACAATTTCTCAAAATCTTAAAGAGAAAGGATTTCTTCTATATGGCGTAAAGGAACCAACTGTACCAAAGGGAACTGCAAGATTTAGAATAGGACTTAACCCTGGTATTAAAAAAACTGATATTGAAAGATTTGTTAAGGAGCTAAAAAATGAACTTGATACTCTTCTTTAATGGCTGGGGAATGGATGATGGAATTTTAAAAAATCCCACAATCCCAGAAGGATTTATATTAAAAGAGGTGAGTTACCCATATAAAGTCGATATTGATATCTCACAATACAGTGATACTTTATTGGATGGTCTTTTGGATGCTGGTATCTTACTAAATATCTTATTGATAACAGTATCAAAACAGATAAAGCAATAGCTATAAATGGTCATTCTAAAACTATTGGAAAATATGGAATTGCTCCTAAGATGTTTAATCTTACTCTTGATACTTTAACATATGAAAATCTTTTGAAATTCTATGAAAATATGGGAATAGATAGAGAGATATTCATACCAAAAAGAGATTTTAACTCTATTAAAGATGAACTTGAAATATTCGGAAAAAACTACAAAGAGATGGGTAATATTTTTAATTTTGCTTTTGTCGGAGAAAATGATAGAATAATTCCAGGAAAAAAACAGATAAGATATTGGAAAGAAAATGATATTTCTCCATATATCCTTCAATGTGAGCACTATCCATTTATTCAAAAAGATATGTTTAACACTATAATAAAGAGGGTACAAAATGAACTTTCAAAATAAATTTTATATTTATAATCAGTATGCAGATGTGCAACGAGAGGTTGCAAAAGAGCTTATTTCTTTTATGGATGAAAATTCTAAAGATAAAAAAATTGAATCAGTATTTGAAATTGGCTGTGGAACTGGGATATTTACAAGATGTTTTTTAGAAAAATACTCTCCCTCATCACTTATACTAAATGACTATTTCGATACAAGAGAGTATTTTCAAAATATAAGTTATAACAGTTTCTATCAGGGAAATATTGAAGAAAAGGATATTCCAACTGCAGATATTATTGTTTCAAGTTCTGCCCTTCAATGGATAGGGGACCTTGAAAAGGTAATATCAAGAATTGCTAAAACGGGAGCTATTTTCTCCTTTTCAATATTTACATATGGTAATCTTCAGGAGATAAAAAATCATTTTGATATCTCTCTTAATTATCATAAAATAGAAAAGATATATGAGATTTTAAGAAAATACTTTAAAAATATTGCATATAAATCTCAGACTATTAAGAAAAAATTTGACACTCCACTTGATGCATTGAGACATCTTAAAAACACTGGAGTCACTGGATTTAAAAAAACAACTGTTGGAAAAATCCGTGCATTTAAAGAGGACACCCTTACATATGAGATTGGATATTTCTACTGTTCCAGATAGAAGTAACAATTAAATTTTATAAGAAATATAAAAAGCTGTGCAAATCTTATTTCAGGTTTACACAGCTATTTTTTATCTTGATTTCATATACTCTTCTATTGAATCTCTGCAGATTTCAAGCATTTTATCTATCTCATCATATGTTATTATATATGGTGGCATAAAATATATGGTATTTCCTAAAGGACGAAGAAGAGCACCCTTTTTCAGTGCAATCTTATAAATCTCATACCCTGCTCTTTCACCAGCTGGAAAATCTTCCTTTTTGTTGTTCTGAACAAGTTCTATTGCTCCTATCATACCTAGCTGTCTAAATTCTCCAATATATTCCTTACCTTTAAATACCTCTTTTGCTCTCTTATTGAGATATTTTCCCTTTTCCTCAATGAGTTTTAAAATATTTTCATCTCTGAATATTCTCAATACCTCTAAAGCTATTCTACATCCAATAGGATTTCCTGAATATGAATGTGAGTGTAAAAAAGATTTCCCTTCCATATAGTCAGCATAGAATGCGTCATAAATCTTTTGAGTAATTCCAACTATGGCCATTGGATAATATCCTGCTGTAAGTCCCTTAGACATGCACATAATATCTGGACTTGTACCACTGTGCTCCATAGCAAACATCTTTCCAGTACGACCAAATCCCATTGCAATCTCATCAGCAATTAGATGGATATCATACTCATGAGTTAATTTTCTAAGCTTTTTAATATATTCAGGTGAGTACATCTTCATTCCTGCTGCACCTTGAACCATAGGCTCTATAATTACAGCTGAAATCTCTTTATGATTATCACGAATAAGCTTTTCCATTTTCTCAAAACATTGAGCTGAACAGTTATCAAAATTCTTACCATAAGGACATCTATAGCAATCAGGTCCATCTGCTTTTAATCCCTCTTTTATAAGGTCCCTATATGTATTAGTGAAAATATCTATATCCCCTACTCCCAAAGCTCCAACTGTCTCTCCATGATAAGCATTTTTTAAAGATATAAATCTTTTTTTTTCAGGCTTTCCACTCTGTTGATGATATTGAAAACTAAGTTTTAGAGCCATCTCTATACTTGAAGAACCATTATCTGCAAATAAAAATTTTTCTATTCCTGCTGGAACTACTTTTATAAGCTCCTGTACAAGTTCAATTGCTGCCTCATGGGAAAAATTAACAAATAACACATGTTCCACCTTATCTATCTGCTCTTTAATGGCACTGTTTATTCTCTTGTTACAGTGTCCAAAAAGATTGACCCACCAACTTGAAACACAGTCCATATATTTTTTTCCAAATTCATCTTCAAGATATATCCCTTCAGCTTTTTTTATAACAATTGGAGGAAGTTTCTCATAATCTTTCATCTGTGAGCATGGGTGAAAAATATAATCCATATCTATCTGTTGTAACTTACTTAGCATTGGTATTCATCCCTTCTATTCCCAAAAATTTCATTACTTTTTCTCTATCTAATTCTGTAGCACCTTTTTTTATAATAAGATGATTTTTTATTCCTGTAAGCTTTAAAATTATATCTATATTATCATCTTCATAGTAATGTTCCTTTTTATCTCCAGTAACCTTATTAAAGATTATCCCCTGAACCTCTATTTTCATGTTTTTAAGGCTTTCTGCTGTAAGGACAGCATGATTTATCGAACCAACCTTTGCACTTGATACAACTATAACTGGGAGATTTAAAAGTTTTATAAGATTATAGATATAAAATTTATCTCTTATAAGAGGGACATGAAGTCCTCCAGCTCCCTCAACTATCATATATCTATACCTTTTCTTTAACTCTTCCCATTTTTTTATTATTCTATCACTATCAATCTCTATATTTTCAAGTTCTGCTGCAAGATGTGGAGATACCTCAGCTTTTAAAGTATAAGTCACCATATCTCTATCATATGGAATCTTATTAAAACTACATAAAAAATCTACATCTGGAGCTTTAAGCATTCCATCTTTTTCAATGCATCCACTTTGAACAGGCTTGTAATACCCTCCACCTATATCTTTTAAACTTTTATATAAAAGAGTACTTACATAAGTTTTACCAATATCTGTATCAGTTCCTATTATGAAAAATCCCTTATTTAATTCTGTAGCCATTTCTCTTAAGCATCTCCTTATCACTTTCAATTGTTGTTCCTGTGGTAGTTAGAAAATTCCCTGTAAGTGCTGAGTTAATTCCTGATTTTATACCTTTTTCCTGGTAATCTCCAAGTTTTACCCTTCCACCTGTATATCTTAAAAAAGCTTTAGGAAGAATAAATCTATATATGGCTATACACTTTAAAATCTCTTTAGGATTTAATGGCTTCATATTTTCAAGTGGTGTCCCTGGAATAGGCATTAAAATATTTAAAGGTACAGAAAAAATATTTAGTCCTTTAAGTTCAAATGCCATTTTTATTCTATCAAGAGGAGTCTCACCTAATCCCCATATTCCTCCACTACACACTTTTAAACCAACCTTTTGTGCCAATTTTATAGTCTTTATTCTGTCATCATAACTATGTGTTGAACAGATATTGGAATAAAAATCTCTTGAAGTCTCTAAATTATGATGATATGTAGTTACTCCAGATTGAAGAAGCGATTTTAATGCATACTCATCACAGATTCCATGTGAAGCACAGAGAGAAAGTCCTGTTTTTTCCTTAAGCTCTCCATAGATGACTTTTAGTTTTTCTACATCACAATCCCCTTTTTTTAGACCTCTCCCACTTGTAACTAATGAAAATCTGTGAGCTCCTTCTGCCTCCACTTTTTTAGCCTCTTCTAAAGCCTTTTCAGGAGAAACAAGAGAATATATTTGAGCATTAGTTTTAAAATGAGATGACTGGGCACAATACTTGCAGTTTTCACTACATTTTCCTGATTTTGCATTTATAATAGTACACAGGTCAAAATAGTCTCCACAAAATTTCTCTCTAATCTCATCTGCACTTTTACAAAGCTCTTCCATATCCTCATCATTATCTATAGAAATATCCAAAAGTTGTTCAGCTTCTTCAAATTCTATATCTTCCCCATTGAGCACCTTATTTTTTAATCTTTTAATCAAGTTTTTCAGCATTTTCCCCTCCTAAAAAATTTTACTATAAAAAAAAGCACATCACTGAAGATGTGCTATTTCTCAAAATGGTGCCTAGAGCCGGAATCGAACCGGCACGGTAACTTAATACCACAGGATTTTAAGTCCTGTGCGTCTACCTGTTCCGCCATCCAGGCTATTGCTTTCACAACTATTGTATTTTACAATAATTTAATTCTATTGTCAATTACTTTTGATATTTTATTTCACCTTTTACAATTGTCATACAAACATTGTAATTTTCATCTAATACAACAAGGTCTGCTACTTTACCTTCTTCAATTACTCCACAGTCAAGTCCAAACTCTTTTGCAGCATTTGTACTAGTTACTTTTACAGCATCAAATATACTATATCCTAAATCTATAACATTTTTAAATGCTCTATCAAGAGTAAGTACGCTTCCAGCAAGTGATCCGTTGCTTACAAGTCTAGCTTGATTATCTTTTACATATACGTCAAGTTCTCCAAGTTTGTATTGTCCTTCTTCAAGACCAGTAGCACACATTGCATCTGTTATACATACTACTTTGTCTACACCTTTAGCTTTGAAAAGTAATCTTACAGCTTCTGGATGAACGTGAATTTTGTCAAATATTATCTCTGCATTGATATTATCATTTACAAGTACTGCTCCTACTACACCAGGTGCTCTGTGATTAAATCCTCTCATTCCATTGTAAGTATGTGTAGCATGAGAAATTCCTGCTTTTACAGCATCCTGAACCTGCTCAAATGTAGCTCCAGAGTGTCCTACTGAAACAATTACTCCATTTTCTTTTAAATATTTTATTGCTTCATCATCGTGTTCTCCAACAGCTGCCATTGAGAATAATTTTACAAGACCAGGTTTTACAGATAAGTACTCTTTTATCTCGTCTATTCCTGCTGGTTTTATATATTTATCATTTTGAGCTCCTTTAAATTGAGCATCAAAATATGGCCCTTCCATATGTGCTCCAAAAATTGTAGCTCCATCAAGATTTTCATTTTGAAGTTGTCCTATCTTTTCCAATACCTCTTTTAATGTCTCTTTTGAGCTTGTAAGAGTAGTAGCTAGAAAATCAGTAGTTCCATGTTTTGCAACAAATTTAGAAATCTTTTTCATACCTTCAATAGAGTTATCCATTACATCTGCACCATCTGCACCATGAATATGAACATCTACGAATCCAGGAACTATATATTTTCCTTCTAAATCTATTCCATCAGGATCAGAAAACAATTTTCCTTGGTGTATTTTTTTGATTTTCCCATCTGATATTACCACTGTTCCCTGTCCTATTCTATTTGGCAATACCACCTTTGCATTTCTTAATACTATTTTTCCCATTTGTAACCCCCCCTATAACATTGAATTTTTAAATCATTTTTATGTTATCTTACTAATATTTTATTACATTTTACCTTTTTTCTCAACAAGTTTTTTATTTTGTCCCAAATACTCGGTTCTTTAGGGGTATACTTTCCATATTTTATCTTTATCCTCTTCTTAGCCATTGTCCCTCTATTCCATATCTATATCATCTATTACCTCGTCTTCTTCCTCTTCTCCTCTTTCCACTTCAGCTTTTTCACATTTACCTTCTCTTATTTTTTCAAATACCTTATTTTCTATCTCCTGAAGAAGCTCTTTTTCGTTTTCAAGTCTTGTTTTTACATTTTCTTTACCCTGTCCAAGACTCATATCACCAAAGTTGAACCATGCTCCTGCTTTTGTAACTATATCATTTGCAATAGCAAGATCTAAGATCTCTCCTGCTTTTGTTATTCCCTTTCCATACATTATCTGGAATGCAGCTTCCTTAAATGGAGGTGCTACTTTATTTTTAGTGACTTTTACAAGAGTTTCATTTCCAATAACATCATCACCTTGTTTTATAGATTTTATTCTCTTAACTTCCATTCTAACTGTAGAATAAAATTTTAGTGCTTTTCCTCCAGTAGTAGTAGTTTGAGGTCCAAACCCAAATCCACCTATTTTTTCTCTAATTTGATTTATAAATATCATTGTTGTTTTTGATTTATTTAAAGTTCCAGTAAGTTTTCTAAGTGCTTTTGACATAAGTCTAGCTTGTAATCCCATCTGCTGATCTGACATCTCTCCATCTATTTCAGCTTTTGGTACAAGTGCTGCAACTGAGTCTACAACAATAAGATCCACAGCACCAGATCTTACTAACATATCTGCTATTTCCAAAGCCTGTTCTCCATAGTCAGGTTGTGAAATAAGCAGTTCATCAATATCTACTCCTAAAGCTTTTGCATATTCAGGATCAAGTGCATGTTCAGCATCTATAAAAGCAACAATACCACCTAGCTTTTGAGCTTCTGCAGCTATATGAAGAGCAATGGTAGTCTTTCCAGAACTTTCAGCTCCATAGACCTCTATTATTCTTCCTCTAGGTACTCCACCTACACCTAAAGCCATATCAAGATTTATACTTCCTGTAGGGATTACCTCTATTTCCATATTGGCATTTTCTCCCAATTTCATTATAGCACCTTCACCAAAATCTTTAGTTATTTTAGCCATAGCTTGTTTTAAGCTATTTTGTCTATCCTGATTTTCTTTTTTTACTGCCATTTCACCATCTCCAAAAAGTATATATTATTTTTTATAACGAATTATCTATTTATATAGATAACATAAAAAATATATTTTTGCAACAAAAATTTAAAATAAATTTTTAGAGAGATTTCGTTTCTATATGAATATAAATATGCTATAATATTTAATTGTAAATTTAATGATAACAGTGAGGGAAAATGAATATCAACTATTTAAAAAAATATTCTTTATGGATATTATCTGTAATAATCAACTCTTTTGGAAACTTTTTACTTATTAGAAGTGAAATGGGAAGCGGTCCATGGATAGCTGCCAGTATGGGACTTGCAAAAGCTTCTACTTTGCAAATAGGACTATGTACAATTATTTTAAACTTTCTTGTATATATTCCAATCATCATAATAAGCAGAAAATTTAATATTTTAAGACTGATTGGATCTTTTTTTGTAGCCTATATATTTGGTAGATTTATAGACTTTTTCTTAATAAATCTCTACTGGGTACAAAGTGATAAACTCTTTATAAGAATCATCCTCTTTATCCTGGGAGATCTTGTGCTTTCAGCAGGAATCTCAATGTATCTGAGAGTAAATATAGCTCTCAACCCATTTGACCAATTTTTGCAAACAGTAAATGAATATCTTTTACCAGATATAAGAAAAGCAAATCTTGTCTATCTTGGAGTTCCACTTTTACTTGCTTTAATTCTTGGAATATACAATGGGTTTTATTTCAGAGGGATAGGAGTTGGGACTATTATAATGTTTCTCTTCAATGGAGTATTTATAAAGTACTTCCACAAAAGAATACCAATTTCAGAGAGCATTTTACATCCTGAAAACTATATAAAAAAAGAATAGGTCTATGATATGTACCCAGTTTTCTGGACATATTAAATAAAAACTCAAATACTTATGGATGCTTTCCTGTATTTTACAGGTGGCATCCATTTTGTTTTTTTCTGAATTCGCTCGTTGTTGTAATAATCTATATAATCTTTGAGCGCAATTGCGAAGGAATCAAATGAATCAAAGCGCTTTTCATTTCCAAAATACATTTCATTCTTTACTCTTCCAAAAAATGTTTCCATAATGCAGTTATCAAGGCAATTCCCTTTCCTAGACATAGACTGAATAATCCCGTGTTCTTTTAATTTATTTCTAAAGTATTCATGCTGATACTGCCATCCCTGATCAGAATGCAGTATTAATCCTTCAAGCGTAGGAAATTTTTTAAAAGCATTCTCAAGCATATTCCTTATCTGCTTTAAATTTGGGCTCATTGATAAATCATATGATATTATCTCATTGCTATACATATCAAGAATTGGCGAAAAGTAACATTTTCCCCAGGAAAAAGTAAATTGTGATACATCAGTTGTCCATTTTTGTAGTGGTGCACTGGCTGAAAAATCTCTATTGATAATATTTGGCGCAACTTTTCCAATGTTTCCTAAGTATGAATGATACTTTACTTTTGGACGTTTACCCATTAATCCCATGTCGTGCATAAGTCTTTGTACACGCTTGTGATTAACTCTTATGCCACGATTTTCAAGTTCTTTATGTACACGCCTAACACCGTATCGTTGTTTATTCTCCTGGAATATTATACGTATTTCTTTTGCAACCTTAATATTTCTTAGTTTCACTGCATCGACTTTCTTAATCTCGTAATAATAAGTTGATTTGGCTATCCCAATAGTTTTTAATAGATATTTTAATTTGTATCCTTTTTCTTTGAGTTCTTTAACGATCGCTGCTTTTTCGCCTTGAGTTGTGCAGCCCATTTTTCCTCTCTCAAGGCAATTTCTTTTTTTATTACTTCATTTTCTGTTTTAATATATTCTACTTCAGCGCGAAGACGAATAAGTTCTTCACGTTCTGATTCAGTGAGCGGTGCGGGTTTCATATCTTTCTTCATATTGGCCTCCCCTTTAGATTTCCTTCCTCTTTTCTTATCTACAAGGCCATTATATCCCATTCGTTTATATTTGTGAACCCATTGATAAAGTTGTCCTGAATGAATCCCCGCTGAGATTGCTACAGAGGTATAGGATTGTCCTGCTAAAACTTGTGATACCAGCTTTAAACGTTCATCTGCTGTCCAGGTTTTATTCTGAGGTTTATGGCGTAATACTTCCAGTCCATTATTTTCAACCATTCTTACCCAAGCACGAATCTCATTACGAAATTTTTGCGTTGGTACTCCATCAGGTGTTTCTGGATACCTTCCTAATCGATAAAGTTCAATACACATTCTTTTAAATTCATAACTGTAACG
>NZ_JADRHM010000033.1 GCF_018205345.1 Fusobacterium sp. DD2 | reverse complement strand
AAACAGCCTCTTAAATTTTTATCCTAGTGCAACAAGTTTTGCAGAGATAATATAATTAGAATCTTTAAGTTTAATAATCAGATCCTCAATTGGTATAGTTGCCTGTGATACATCAAGTGATATTACAACTGATGCAGTATCATTTATAGGAATATTCTGGTTGATGGTTATAATATTACACTCAAATGAACATAAAAGGTTTAAAATCTGTGAAAGAGCCCCTCTCACATCTTCAAGCATTATAGCAATAAGAGCTTTTTTACCAATGTTATTGTCAGAAGGAAGAAAAACAGAATCTTTATATTTATAATATGTACTTCTGCTGATTCCCACTATTTTGACAGCTTCACTTACATTGTTGCATTTTCCATTTTTGATTAGATCCCGAGCTTCAATCACCTTTTCAAAATATTCAGGAACTATGCTTTTGTCTACGATTAAATATTTGCCCTTCATCTTATCCCCCCTAACAAAAATCCTATATGTAAAGTATATCTATAAATTGGGAATTTGTCCACCTTAAAAAAAAGTACTTGCAAAGTTAACAGATTTGTGATATAGTGTTTCTTAAATAAAAATATCTGTTTTTATTTTACCAACAGAAAGATATAAATAGCTATATTTTTCTGAAAACTCCTTAAAAGTACCGAATATAGTTGATGAGACCGTAAGTGGGGATTTGTTTGAAAAGTGTCTTGGGGAAGACTTATTTCAAGCCCTTTCTCATCAGCAAAATTCAAAATGTAAAACGTGAAGTACCATTTTTTACTAATATCAGATGGGTAAGAATTTTAATCTGCTAAAAATTTTTACCTCAAATGATATTATCCTATGTGGACTTTAAAATATCTTGGGGAAAGATATTTTGTAAAGACCGTAAGTAAAATCGAAAGGACTCTTGAAAAAGAGTCCTTTTTATTTGAAAAAAAGTAGATAAAACTGAATAAATATTATAGAATAAAAGAAACAAAATATTATGGGAGGGATAAAATGGCAGAGATTAAATTTGATATAGAAGAGCATTTAGGAATAATTGGAGAATCATCAAAGGGATGGACTAAAGAGGTAAATGTCATATCATGGAATTCCAGAAAACCTAAGATAGATATTCGTGACTGGGATGAAGAACATGTTAAGATGGGAAAGGGAATCACCCTTACTAAGGAGGAACTTATAAAACTTAGAGACCTTTTAAACTCAATAGATATTGAAAAATTGGATTTATAAAAAAAGCTCGGGACTTACAATGCAGATCCCGAGTTTCTTTATTTATCAGAATTATTTATTAAGCTTTCTTTTGTTGAGCTAACTCTTTATCAAAAATACCATTTAAGATAAGTGCTAATGCTCCGTCTCCAGTTACGTTACAAGCAGTTCCGAAACTATCTTGAAGAGCAAATATAGTAAGCATTAAAGCAACTCCACTGTCATCAAATCCAAGTACGCTGATGATGATTCCAAGAGATGCCATAACAGTTCCTCCTGGTACTCCAGGTGCTCCTATTGCAAATACTCCAAGTAGGATGATAAATAATACCATTGTTCCTACAGCTGGAAGTTCTCCATAAAGGATTTGAGATACTGTCATAACGAAGAATACTTCAGTTAAAACTGATCCACATAGGTGAACAGTTGATCCTAATGGAATAGCAAAGTCAACGATATCTTCATGTAACACTCCAGATTTTTTAGCACAGCTTAATGCAACTGGTAGAGAAGCAGCTGATGACATTGTTCCTACAGCAGTTAAGTAAGCTGGTCCATAGCATTTTAAAAGTTTTAAAGGGTTTTTACCAGATATTGCTCCACCTATTGAGTATAGAAGTGCAAGCCAGATATAGTGTCCAATTAAAACGATGATTACAACTTTTAAGAATACTGGAAGTTGTTTTGTAATTCCACCTTCATAAGCAAGTGTAGCAAATGTAGAAGCTATGAAAAATGGAAGTATTGGTATAATAATTGCATAAACTATTTTTAACATAATAGTGTTAAACTCATCAAGTAGAGCTTCAAATTGTTTTGATTTTGTCCAAACAATAGCAAGTCCTAAGAATAGAGCTAGTACCAATGCTGACATTACAGAGAATACTGGTGGTATCTCAACTTTAAATATCAATTTTGGAAGAACTTTTAAACCTTCAACTGCAGATTGAATATGTAGTTTTGGTATTAAAGTATATCCAGCAATCATTGAGAAGAATGCCGCTCCAACAGATGATACATAAGCTAAGAATAGCATAGTTCCTAACATCTTACTTGCGTTAGATTTCATCTTTGTAATCGCAGGAGCGATAAATCCTAAGATAATAAGTGGTACAGTAAAGTTAATTACTTGTCCCAACACAAATTTGATAGATTGGATTACTCCAATAACATTTTCATTGCAGTATAGTCCTATTATAAGACCTACTACAACCCCTAGTATAAGCTTAATAATTAAGCTGTCTTTAATTTTAGCCATGAAAAAATAACCTCCTATTGAATATTGTTTAAAAATTGTAAATTTTCATAGACCTCTATATAAAAATATTATAGATTCATAGTTTTAATATGGTTAAGAAAATTAAACGTTTTTAACCATAATATCTAAAATAACTTCATCAGTTACTTTCATTCCATCTTGCCCCAATGTTCCTACATTTTTGATAGTTGATTCTACATCTCTACCAACAATTCCTTCACCAAATTCAAATTTTCTATTTTTAGATGCTGCATAGTATCCATCAAACGCTGCACTTATTCCTGATGCAATTTTAGTAGCACAAGAACTTTTAGCTCCGTCACAGATTACTCCAGATAGAGTTCCAAGTGTAGTTTCAATAGCATATTTTATTTGTGGAAGAGATAATCCAGATAAGAAAGAGATAGCTCCAGATACTCCAGCACTTGCACATATAGCACCACAGTAAGCTGAAAGTCTTCCTATGTTTGTTTTAATATGGATAGTTGTCATGTGAGAGAAGAAAAGCCCTCTTATTAATTCTTCATGAGATAAGTTTTTCTCTTCACAGAATTTGATAACAGGTAGAGAACAAGTCATACCTTGGTTACCACTTCCACTAGTAGTTACAACTGGTAAAGAACATCCGTTCATTCTAGCATCACTACCAGCACTTGCAAAACTTGCCATTTTATTTCTTAAGTCTTTTCCGTAAACTCCTTCTTCCATACCCTCTTTTATAGTCTTACCAATAGCAATTCCATAAGTGTTTTTAAGTCCTTCATTAGCAATAGCTGAGTTATATTCTATTACTCTTTCAAAATAAGGTTGGATTAAAGCTAAATCAATTGTTTTAGCCATTTCATATATAAGGTCTACAGATAGGAAAGTTCTGTCAGTCATAGTGTCTTCATTGCAAACTTCATCACAAGACATTCCTTTTATCTCTTTTCCATTTTTAACTATTTTTGTAATATTTGTATGGTAGTTTTGGATTTCAACTGAAGCTTTTTCATCTTCGTAAGTTCCTTCAAGTCTAATGTATAATTTTACATCTCCCTCATTTACCATAACTTTTATTCTTTTTTCATCTAAATATTTTTGAACCTCATCTAAACGGTTTGTATTAGCATGAGCAATTACCATAAGTTCTTGAGAACAATCTCCTAAGATAGCTCCCATAGCGATAGCTGCTTCTATACCAACCATTCCATTTGATCTAGGTATTTTTACACTTTTAACATTTTTTATAATATTTCCAGATAAATATGCATCAACTTTTTCAGGTACGTGTCCTAATACTTCAACTAGTTTACTTGCAGCATATGCAATAGCTATAGGCTCTGTACATCCTTCTGCAGGTACTAATTCCTCTTGTAAGATTTTAACAATTTTTTCTGTAGTATTTTCCATTGAAAATTCCTCCTTTTATTATAAACACACATATTTTGTTTCAATATAAGCTTTTCTATAAATTTGCGAAACAAATTACTTATTATATAGCAATTTACATGCCAAACAAAATAATTTAGTGTAATCATATAAATTGAGGGCTAAAGAATATATCACTTTTTTTCAAAATGAAAATTTTTTCAAAATGAAAAATTAATTTCTTGATTTTTTTCAATTTGAAAATTATTCAAGACCGTACTTTTTCATTTTTCTATATAGAGTTGTAAGTCCTATTCTCATTTTAGCTGATATAAATTTTTTACTCTCTGTGGAATTTCCATATTTTTCCAGAGCTTTAACCAGGTACTGCTTCTCTACAATATCAAAGTCCAACAGCTCTTCACTGTCTTTTATTATTGTCTGTATACATATCTCATCAAATGGTTTTGAATGAAGTATGCTCTCTGGCAAAAGGTTTTTTGTAAGTATATGACTTGAACCACTTAAGTTGAACATAAGCTCAATAGTATTTTCAAGTTCTCTTATATTTCCAGGCCAGTTATAGTTTAAAAGAGCCTCTTTGACACTGTCGTCAACAGTGGAGATGTAACTCTGGGAAATATTATTAAATTTTTGAATAAGATAATCTGTAATTGGGATTATATCCTCTTTTCTTTCTCTTAATGGTGCAAGAGTGATTGGTATTACATTAAGTCTATAATAGAGATCACGTCTAAACTTATTTTCCTGAATCTTTTTCTCAAGATCCACATTTGTTGCAGCTATGATTCTAATATCTAAATCAATACTTTTATTAGATCCAATTCTTTCGATTTTCTTTTCCTGTATAACTCTAAGTATCTTTGCCTGAAGATATAGTGGCATATCTCCTATTTCATCAAGGAAAATAACTCCTGTATTAGCAAGTTCAAATTTTCCCATTCTACCATTATAATCTGCTCCTGTAAATGCCCCTTTTACATATCCAAAGAGTTCGCTCTCAAGAAGTGAGTCAGGTATAGCAGAACAGTTGATAACTATAAATGGTTTCTCCCTTCTATTGCTATGATAATGAAGAGAACGGGCAACAAGCTCTTTACCTGTACCACTCTCTCCAGTAATAAGAACTGTAGAAGGGCTATTGGCCACTTTTAAAATATTTTCCCTCAGATGCTTAGTTATTTCAGAATTTCCATATATATCATTTATTGTGATTCTATTGCTATCTGTTGAAAATTCAGCAAGATTTTTATTTATTCTTTTCAGATCTTCAAAGACAAAAGCATTTCCCTTTTTATTTTGAAGAGACATTAAAGGAATAATTTTACCTATAACATTGTATTCCCTTTCAGATATAATCATCTTAAAAATCTCTTCATTCATAAGATAATCATTTTGACTGATTAACTTCAGATGTTTTCCAATCATTTCCTGTCCAAGATTAAATTTAGTAGCAGCTATATTATTTATAGTTACTATTTTGTCATCTTTATCACAGATGATTACACCTTTGTTAATGTTATTTATTATCTCATTTAGAGTACGTTCTCTATCTTTCTGCATAAGATTTTCTTTATGTTCGAAAAATTTTATCCCTATAAATTCAGCTATCTGCTTAGTAAAAAGCAGGTAGGAATCAAGATTTGCAAGGATCATATTTTTTTGCTCAATGCTGAAACATACAAGTCCAAGTACTCCAACAATTTCTGTCTGGCAGTATATAGGAGTTGATATCTCAAGGAGTTCCTTACAGTTTTCTATATCCTTGCACTGAGAACATAAAGGGTGTTGTCGTGGATTTTTAATAATATGGGTTTTACCTGTTTCAATGGTATTTTTATACACACTTCCAAGGGCTGAAACCCCAGCTATATTTTTGTAGAGCCCGGTACCTGTGACTCTTCTCATAGAGCTGTCTACCACTCCTACGTCCACTTTCATAAGAGTTGATATTATGTTGATGTATCTATTTACATCCTCTTTAATATCCAGCAGCGTTATACTCATATACACCTCCATTTAACAATAGAATTTAAATATCTTTTTATTTTATCACAATATGAAAGAAAAAGATACAAAAAAATGTAGTTTAAGTCAAAAATATATTTACAAATTTGGAAAATTCAAGTAATTTTTTGTAAAAAAATAGTGCGACGGGCAATCGCACTATTTTTGTTTTGAGAATTATTCTGCATATTTAAGATAGTTTTCTGATAACATTGCAAATTCATCTTTGTTGCTAGAATTGTTTTCTCTTTGTGTAAGTCCAAGTACTTGAATTTGTAAGTTTAATAGTATATCCAAACTTGTAATTTCAGAATGAAGATCTTTGAACATGTAATCAACCTCCATATCAAATGGTAAATATATTTAAATAAAATTAAAAAACAACATATTAAACTTTAACATACTTATTATGGAACACTTGGAAGACGTTTTCCGAACTCCTCATGTTCTTAAATAGATTATAATTGAAAAAATGTAAAAAGTAAAACAGTTTTTTATATAGGGATACACAAGTAAAAACTTGTATTAGTAAAAATATAGTGGTATATTAGAAAAAAGAGGAGGTGAAAAAGTGTTAGCAGGACTGAAAATATTTATGACAGTAGTGGAAGAAATGAGTATCAGTAGAGCTGCATCACGTTCTTTTGTAACTCAGCAATGTGTAAGTGATCATATTAAGAGATTGGAAGAGGAATATGATGTAGAACTTTTTAAAAGAAGACCGAGACTTTCTCTCACCCCAGCTGGTCAGGAGCTTTATAATACTCTATGTGATATGAAAACTTTAGAGGATAAGTTCAAAAAAAAGCTGGATAAATTAAAGGGAGAGAGTAAACAAAAACTTACTATAGGTGTCAATGGTACTAGAATTAATGTTATTCTTTCAAGTCTTTTAACTGAATACAACAAATATTTTCCAAAGGTAATCATATCATTTGTAATAAGAGATACCAGAACTCTGGAACAGATGCTTCTAAAAGAGGAGATAGATATGATATTGGATCTTAATACCCAGGGAAGTCCTCAATTTAATATTGTCTCTCTAGGGAAAGATAAACTTTATTTTCTTATTTCACGTACTTTATTTGACAAGTACTATAAAAAAGAAGATATCAAAAGATTTGGAAAAGGTATAGCATTGGAAGAGTTTAAAGATGTTCCACTTGTAAGTAATGCAGAGGTTACAACTATTCATGGGATTTTGATGCACTATGCTCAAAGGGATAATGTGGACCTTAATATTTTATACTACACAGGGGATTATGAAACTCAGATAGCTCTATGTAATGCAAATCTGGCTGCTGGGGTGTGCCCAACAATAGTTATAAAAAGAGCACATCTATATAATGAAAAGAATAGAGATAACCCTCTATTTATATTCCCACTTAAAAATCAGACAGAGGAACTTAAGATCCAGATAGTTACTAATAAAGGTGTTGTGCAAAGTGACTATATGGCAAAATTTATTGATCTTCTCCATACTATGGTTAAGAAGGAATACAGCAGTGAAGCGTGGTCATAGAAAAAAGACATATGTATCCATACATTAATAAAGTAACTCCTTTACAAGAGAGTTACTTTTTTATTTTTTGGAATAAAATAGTAACTATTAAAAATATTAATGGATATAACTATTAACATAAATAAAAAGTAGCAGTATGAAAGAGAGGATATAATAGGTATCTATTAAAATATCAAATAAGTCAGATATATTATATTAATATGTATATATTTAGAAGATGGAACATAAAATTCCAATATAAGAAAATATGTATATAAACAATAATAATAAAAAAAGAATAAAAATTTTATTTCTACTTTGAAAAAATATAAATATTATCTTACAATATGTATACTATCAATAATAAAATAATTTTTTGGTACATTTTGAACTGATAAAAATCTATAACAAAAGTCTTTTTATCTTTTATAATCTTCAATTGATGAGTGTTATAAGAAAAAGAGCAAAGTGTTTTCCAGAATAGGAATAATATTAAAAGTACAAAATTAAGAAAATTAAATCTAAAAATTAATCTGTATATGGGTGTAAATATTACATATTTTTATACCAGTTAAAATATGTATACTATCAATAATAAAATACAAAAATTTGGAATTAATTGGATAAAAGGGTATAATTGAATTAACCACAAAGTATTAATTCAGTTAATATATTTAGGGGGAGGATATATTATGAGTGGGAAGGAAGAAGGATTTAAGGATAAAATATTGAATATGGAAGAGGGACCCAATATATTTACAGAGGCAAAAAGAGATATGGTAGAGGAGATTGCTGTTGCCTATAAGATACGTAATCTTGAGATGCTGTTAAAATTAAAAAATGCCTTTGATATTTTGATGGACGAACCTGAAATATTAAAACTTGAACTTACAATCCTTGCTTTGAAATTAGGTGAGTCAGAAGAGAGTGTGAAGGAAAATATAGACCTCTATGTACAGATCTGGTCAAAGGTAACCAATATTTTAAATATGGCTTTTGAAGAGGAGATATATCCTGATTTTGAAAAGGTAAGAAAGATAATAAAATATAATGAAGATAATAATATAGAATATGGGGAGCTGTTTTAACTCCCCATTTTTGTTTTAATTTTCTTTTATAGATTTTACAAGTTCTGCCTTTGATACTCTTGAAATATGTTTATCCTCAACATCTGTATTGATATCAGCTTTTTCTCCAACTTTTTCTTTTAAATATTCAAAAACTCTTGTTCTGCAGAAATTTCCCTGACATAGCCCCATTCCAGCACGGGTACGTCTTTTTATTCCATCTACAGTTGTAACCTCAATATTTCTATTTAAAGCATCTTCAATAGTTGATTCTTTTACTTGCTCACAACGGCATACAAAACGCTCTGGATCTCCCTTTGGAAGATCTACATATTTCTTGATATCCTTTCCTTGAGCCCATATCTTTTCATTTGGATCACACACTATTCCCTTTCTATTAGGATTAAAATCTTTTTTCTTATTAAGTTTAACTCCCTGATTTTTTAATATCTCCACTACTTCCTGTGCAATAGCTGGTGATGAAGTAAGTCCAGGAGATTGAATTCCTGTAGCAAGAATAAATCCAGGATTTGCATCTGATACCTTTATAATAAAATCATCAGTTGAACTTACAGCACGTACTCCAGCAAAACTTCTGATAAACTGGTTGATATCAAGAGATGGAATACTGTGAAGTGCCTGTTTAAATATCTTAGAAAGTCTCTCTACGTGGGTATTAAGATCCACAGCATTTTCATTTAATGCATCAGGACCAATTAAAAGATTTGTATGATATGTAGGAGTTACAAGAATTCCTTTACCAAGTTTACTTGGCATTTGGAAAACCACCTGTTTAACCAGCTCTCCATATCCTCTTTTAAGTAGCATATACTCTCCAGAACGTGGATATATCTCAAAGCTGGTATCACCAATTAATTTTGCAACTTCTGCTCCACCAAGTCCAGCTGAGTTTACAATAAAGTAGCTATATACCTTTTCTCCCTTTTCATTTTCTATTTCAAAATATCTCTTATCATTTTCTTGGATTTCTTTGATACCTATAACTTTAGAGTTTAATTTAAGTTCAACTCCATTTTCAATGGCATTTTCAGTTAGAGCTATAACATACTCATATGGAGAACAGATTCCAGCACCTTTACAGTATAGGGCATATTTTACTTCTGGATTGATATTTGGTTCCATAGCTACTATCTCATCATGAGTTAAAATAGATAGATCCTTAAGTCCGTTTAATTCACCATTTGCTTTTAACTCCTTAAGTTTAGGAAGATCCTCCTCTTCAAAAGCTATAACTAAAGATCCATTTTTTCTAAATCCAAAATTCAGCTCTTTATTTAACCTGTCAAACTGAACTCTTCCCTGATAGCATACTCTTCCTTTTACTTTAGAGTGAGATTCAGCATATCCCCCATGGACAATAGCAGAGTTAGCCTTACTTGAACCCATAGATACATCATTTTCTCCCTCAATTAAAAGAGTTGAAAGCTCATATTTTGAAAGCTCTCTTGCAACACTTGCTCCAATGACACCTGCACCGATTATAGTAATATCATATATTTTCATAAATCCACCCCGTCTTCTGTTTTTTTATTACTCTTCTATTTTTATTATAATATATGGGGATATGGAAATCAAATAAAGAAAAAAGGAGCTGTTACATTTTAAAATCATAAAAATATAATTCTCTCCGGTATCAATAGTTTCTATTTATATTGCTTACAGAAAGAAAATCCGAAACTCACTGCGTTCAGACAGTCGAATTTTCAGTATTCTGTTTCGCTGCATAAATTACGAAACTATTTCTAATATCGAGAATTCTATTTTTACAGTTTTGCAACAGCTCCAATATAATTACTGGTTTAAATTTTCTAAAAACTCTTTAAGTTTTCCCTTAAGTGCCTTGGATTTAACAGGATTTCCCTTAGCAGATATTCCTATCTGATATTCAGGTGTCTCTACAATACTTGCAAATCTACAGTTCATATCAACTTTTGAAGTGATATTATTTACCAGTATATTTGAAAGCTTACATAGATTGTATATGTAGTTATTAAACTCCTCATTGTCAGTTGCAGCTACAACTAAAAATTTATCTTCCAGGTCATGTTGAGAAAACTCTCTTATTTCAATGTGAACCTCTTTAAGGTTTAAAAACTCAGGTTCACTTACCTCTTTTGTAACAACAGTGATATCAGCACCATACTCTAATAGAGTGCAGGCTTTTCTGTAGGCTATCTTTCCAGCACCTACAATAAGGATATTTTTACCTGTAATATCTACAAATAGAGGAAAAAATTTATTTTGCATTTACTCTTGCTCCAATCTTTTCAAAAGCCATATCCATAACTTCTAATGCTCTATCAAGGTCTGCCTGAGTGTGAGCCATTGATAAGAAGTGAGCTTCAAATTGAGATGGAGGGCAGATAATTCCATTCTCTAACATTGTATTGAAGTAGATAGCGAAGTTTTCAGTATCAGAAGATAGTGAATCTTCAAGATTTTTAACCTCTTTTCTATCTGTAAAGAATATAGTGAATAGAGAACCAATTGAGTTGATAACAACAGGTGCTCCATGTTTAGCAGCAGATTTTCTTGCTCTTGTTACTATATAATCTACTTTTTCAGCAAGTGTTTTGTATACTTCATCTTTGTGGTTGTATAAATAGTTGATAGTTTCATATCCAGCTCTTACAGATACAGGGTTTCCTGATAATGTACCAGCGTGATATACTCTTCCTACTGGAGCTACAAGATCCATTATTTTAGCACTTCCACCAAAAGCTCCAACTGGGTATCCTCCACCTATAATCTTACCAAGTGTAGTCATATCAGGTGTGATTCCAAAGTATTCCTGAGCTCCACCTAGAGCTAATCTGAATCCTGAAATTACTTCGTCAAATATTAGAAGTGTTCCAGTTTGAGTACAAAGTTCTCTTACCTCTTTTAAGAAGTTTACATCTGGATGGATAACTCCCATATTTGCTGGAACAGGTTCCATAATTAGGCAAGCCATCTCTTTTGTTTCTAGAACTTCTCTTAATTTTTTTATATCTCCAAAAGGTACCGTTACAGTATCTTTTAATACTCCCTCAGTAATTCCGTTACTATCCTGGTATCCATCAGTTAAAAGTCCAGATCCAGATTTAACTAGTAATGCATCTGAGTGACCGTGATAACATCCTTCAAATTTTACTATTTTATTTCTGTTAGTATAAGCTCTTGCAAGTCTTACAGCAGACATTGTAGCTTCTGTACCAGATGTTGTAAGTCTAACTTTTTCTATTGATGGGCAGCATTTTGTAATAAGCTGGGCTAATTCAACTTCCATTTTAGTAGGTAGTCCAAAAGAACTTCCATGTTCAATAGCTTCTCTTACTCCATTCATTACTACTTCTGCATTGTGTCCTAATATCATAGGTCCCCAAGAACAGATAAAGTCTATATATTCATTTCCATCTTCGTCCCATACTCTTGCACCTTTACCTTTGCAAGCAAATATTGGAGCTTTTCTATTTACAGATTTAAAAGCTCTAACTGGGCTGTTTACTCCACCTGGAATATATTTTTCAGCCTTTTTAAATATCTCTGTTGAAATTTCGTGATTCATTTTTACCTCCTAAAGTGTAACCTCTCCATCTTTTACCCATTTAGCAATATCTTTTGCGTGGTAAGTAATGATAAGTTCTGCACCAGCTCTCTTCATAGCATACATGTTTTCCATAACTATACCTTTTTCGTTGATCCATCCATTTAATGCAGCAGCTTTAACCATAGAGTATTCACCACTTACATTGTAAGCAACTACTGGAAGAGAAACATTTTCAACAGCTTTTAAAACATCAAGGTAAGCAAGGGCAGGTTTAACCATTATAAAGTCTGCTCCCTCTTCAATGTCAGATTCAACTTCTCTATAGAACTCTTTAGAACTTCTATAGTCCATTTGATAAGTTTTTCTATCTCCAAAGCTAGGAGTAGAGTCAGCTGCATCTCTGAAAGGTCCATAGTAGTTTGATGCATATTTAACGCTGTATGCCATAATAGGAGTATTTACATATCCATGTTCATCTAATGCTTCTCTGATAGCTAAAATTCTTCCATCCATCATATCTGAAGGAGCAACAATATCAGCTCCAGCCTCTACGTGAGAAACAGCTATCTTAGCTATATATTTAATAGTTTCATCATTTTTAACGTCGCAACCATCTAATATTCCACAGTGTCCGTGAGATGTGTATTCACACATACAAACGTCTGTTATGATAAGGAATTCAGGATAATTCTTTTTGATAAATCTTACAGCTTCCTGTACGATTCCTTTTGGATTGTAAGCTTCTGAACCAACTGGATCTTTGTGTTTTGGAATACCGAAAACTATTAAAGTCTTGATTCCAAGATCTCTTAATTCATCAAGCTCTGGTGCAAGATTATCTAATGAAAATCTGTATTGTCCAGGCATTGATGGGATTTCTTCTTTTATATTTTCTCCCTCTTCAACAAATATAGGGTAGATAAGTTCGTCAATACTAAGTCTTACGTTTCTTACAACCTCTCTTAAAAGTTTTGAACTTCTAAGTCTTCTTGTTCTTGTAAACATTTTTTGCCTCCTTGAGCTATTTTATAGCTTCTATAATACCGTCTACATTATAAATTTTAGCTTCATAGTCTACAGATAGACCATGTTTTCTCATTGTTTCACTTGTAACTGGACCAATTGAAGCAAATTTTATATCTTTTACAGCTTCAAGGTCTCCCTCTATACTCTCCATAAAGGCATCAACTGTAGATGAGCTTAAGAATGTAACTACCTCTACAGATTTAAGTGTATCTAATACCTCTTTTTTATCTCTTATGATTTTTTTAGTCTTATAAGCAACTATCTTATCAAAGTGTCTATCTTTATATAAAGAGTTGTATTTTTCAGGATCACAAGGAGATATATCTGAAGTGATAATCAAAATATTTTCTCCAGGATTTGTGTATTTTACTGACATCTCAGCAAGTCTATCTATAAGATACTCTTCTGGCATAAAGTCAGCTTTTAATTTGTACCCTTCAAGAAGCTCTTTAGTTTTACTTCCAACAGCTCCTATTTTAAGGTGTGCCATATCTCTTACATCTTCTATTTTATCCATAAACTCTCTTACACCATTTGGTGAGTTAAATAGTAGAGTTGAATAGTTCTTAAGAGTTTTAGCATCAAATTTTTCACAAGTTGATTCTATCTCTATAAGAGGAAGTTCAACAGCATTTCCACCCATTTTTTCTATCTTATCTGAAAATTCTCCAGCCTGTCTTCTATCTCTTGTAACAAGAATCTTTTTACCAAATAGTTTGCAATCTTCAAACCATTTAAATGTATCTCTTAAAGTTACAACCTCTCCAATAATAGTGATAGCAGGAGGAACTATTTTCTTAGCCTTTGCAATCTCTAATATATTTGCTAAAGTTCCAACAGTAACTCTCTGGTCTGCAGTAGCACCTTTTTCAATAATAGCAATAGGAGTATTGATATCCTTTCCATTTTTTACAAGGTCTCCAACAATAAGAGGAAGATTTTTAATACCCATTAGGAATACTAAAGTTCCATCAAGTTTAGCAATAGCCTCAAAGTTGTGCCACTGTCCATCAGCCATAGTGTGTCCTGTAAATACGTGGAAAGATCTAGCCATTCCTCTGTGAGTTACAGGGATTCCAGCATAAGCAGGAACAGAGATAGATGATGTAATTCCTGGAATCTCTTCAAATTCTATACCATTTTCAAATAGAGCTTGAATCTCCTCTCCACCTCTACCAAATACAAATGGATCTCCACCTTTTACTCTGGCAACGATTTTTCCCTCTTTAGCTTTTTCAACAATTGTATTATTAATCTCATCCTGAATAAGTCCACCCTCTGTGTTTCCTTTTCCAAGATAGATAAGTTCTGCATCTTTTTTAGCATAACCTAGGATACGAGGATTGATAAGTCTATCATAAACTACACAATCAGCTTCCTCAATAGCTCTTTTACCTTTTAATGTAAGAAGTTCTGCATCTCCAGGCCCTGCTCCCATTATATATACTTTACCTATTTTACCCATTGATTTTCTCCTTTATAATATCAGCAAGTTTTTGAGCTACTTTAACTCCATCAGAAATCTTTTCAGTGACAGTTCCTGAGTAACCTTTATCACCATCAAAGTATATTCCTGAGAAAGTTATCATATCTCCATCTATTTCTGAGTAGCATCCCATAGGTGTATGACATCCACCGTCAAATATTCTTGAAAATTCTCTTTCTATTCTAACGACACTGGCGATATCTTCATTGTGAATAGCTTTTAAGATCTCTCTTATCTCCATATCATTTTCTCTACATTGGATATGAAGTACTCCCTGTGCTGGAGCTGGAAGGAATTTGTGAGGATCCAGATACTCTGTAACCTCTTTCTCTAATCCAACTCTTTTTAAACCTGCAGCTGCAAGAAGAATTGCATCATAGTCATCATTTTTAAGTTTATTTAATCTTGTATGTATATTACCTCTAAGTTGTTTAATTGTTACATCTGATCTAAGATTTTTAAGATTCATAGTTCTTCTTAAAGAACTTGTACCGATAATAGCATTAGTAGGAAGCTCTGCAAGAGTTTTACCTGTTTTTGATACAAGTACATCTCTTGGATCTTCTCTATCAGGTACAGCTCCACAGATAAGTCCTGGAGGTGATACTACAGGCATATCTTTCATTGAGTGTACAGCAAGATCAATAGTTCCATTTAAAAGTTCTACCTCTATCTCTTTAGTAAAGAAACTTTTAAGAGAGGCGTTACTGTTGTTCCAGTTGCTCACAAGGTCAGTATCTCCACTTGTCACTATCTTTTTAATTTCAAATTCATATTGAGGAAATAGATTTGCAAGTCTTTTCATTATCATTTCACTTTGAGCAAGTGCAAGTAAACTTCCTCTGCTTCCTATTACAATCTTTTTTTTCATCAATTATATTGTCCTTTCTTCATAAAATTTAAACCATTTTCTTAAGTTGTCCATCTGTTTATCAACTAAGAAACTGTAGTCTTCAATAAGGGCATCTCTAGTTGCAAGGTGCTGATTGTATACACCCCAAATGTCATCTAAGTTGAATAGAGTGACATTATCAAGTTTTCCCAATTCATCATCAATATCTCTAGGTACTGCAAGGTCAAGTAGAGTATATTCCTTTGTTTTGTCTAAAAGTGGTGCCACATCACTGTGACGTAATACAAGGTGTGGTGCAGATGTTGCACTTATTATTACATCATTTTCAGCAACAGCTTTAAATTTATCTTCAAAAGGAACTACATTTACATTAAATGTCTCCTTTAAAGCAAGAGCTTTATGCTGAGTTCTGTTGGTAACAGTTATGTTTTTTACATTCTCCTTTACAAGAAGGTATAACATAGCTTGGGCCAAATCACCAACTCCTAAAATAAGTATTTTCTTGTCAGCTAAAAATCCGATTGACTCTTTTATAAATTTTAGAGAAATAGCTTCTAAAGAAAGTGCATTGTGGCAAATTTTACTCTCTGTTCTAAATTTTTTACCAAGTTGAATAGCTTTATTAAAAACAGTATTTAAAACTTTTGTAGATGTATTTTCTTCCATAGCTGTTGCATGGGCTTTTTTAATCTGAGCTAATATCTGGTCTTCACCTTTTATAATAGAATAGAATCCACAACTTACTTTAAACAGGTACTCAGTTGCTTCCTCTCCAGATTTTATAAAAATTCCTTTTTGGAATTTAAACT
This sequence comes from Fusobacterium sp. DD2, assembly GCF_018205345.1. Lineage (NCBI taxonomy): Bacteria > Fusobacteriati > Fusobacteriota > Fusobacteriia > Fusobacteriales > Fusobacteriaceae > Fusobacterium > Fusobacterium sp. DD2. Next base: position 6,655 of record NZ_JADRHM010000033.1, on the reverse strand, counting down.
GTTCTAGCAATTGGTCCTGAGTGAAACCTTCACTTAGCTGAAGATAAAATTCAACTCTTAAACATGTTGAAAGGTTTACATATCCAGCAATTTTTCCCTGTTCATATAAAGACTTAATTACCTCTTCAGGTTTTGTCTGAATAAAAATCTCTCTCTCCTCAGTTGTAAGTTCTTTGTGTGAGATACCAAAAACCAAAACTTCATCAATTTTTACTGCCATTTGATTCTCCTTAAACTTTAAATTGAAATTTTTGCAAAAAATCCCAGTTTATTTTTTATTTACCTATATATTATATAATAAAATATAAAAAAAATTAACTAAATTTTGTGAAAATAATGTAGAAATAGTGTAAAAGTCATTCAATTTTTAAATTTTTAGGTATGGTATTGTATATGGAATATATGTGACTTATTAAACAAATGAATTATAGCATGGTCCTTTCTTTTTCAAGGCCTAACTTCCAACTGCAGTATTTTTTTTCCAAAATATGCACACAAAAATATAAAATAAGTCCTAAAAGAGCCATTCCAATTATTCCAGCATACATCTCAGGATATTCGCGTCTTTCCATTCCATTTAAAATAAGATATCCAAGACCATTGAAAGAGGCAAAGGTCTCTACAAAAAAGAGTACTGCAATAGATGTACCAATGGATATTCTTATAGCTGTTAAAAAATCAGGAAGTGCCCATGGAAATATGAGATGGACTAAGATATCCCAGAATGACTGAGTAAGTGAATATATAGACATGTAACTCTCCTGTGGAACCTTTTTAACAATATCCCTTATAGATACTACAAGCTGAAAAAATAGAATAATAAAGAGAAGAAGTATCTTAGGAAGATTTCCAAGACCTAAAAATACTACAAGTATAGGAAGGAATACGATTTTAGGAAGTGGATATAAGATAGTTACAACTGGAGAAAAGAAAGAATCTGCTTTTTTACTGTATCCCATAGCTATACCTACAGGGAGTGCAAATATAGTAGCCATAGCAATTCCTCCAAGTACACGAAGTAGACTTATCATAAAATGAAAAGTGAGATTTCCATAAAAAACCATATGAAAAAAAGAGGCAAATGATTCAAGTGGTGTTGGTAAAAATGGTTTATCCATCACAAGACTTGCCCCTTCCCATAAAAGTATAAGAGTTATATTAGCAATAACAAGACCTCTATATTTCATCATTTTCTCCTTTCAACTGATCTTTTAATGTACAGGCAACCTCTTCTAAATATTGAGGAGTCCTCTCTTTTATATTTTTTTTAAGAGTATAGATAAGAGGAGTGGAGCTTTTAGGAGAAAATAGCAAAATCTTATGAGCCATCTTTATAGCCTCTTTTATACTGTGTGTAACTATTATAGTTGTGATATTTTTCTTATCAGAAAGAGATAGAACATAATCCTGGAGTTTTTCTCTAATGAGCTCATCTAATGCTGAAAATGGCTCATCCATTAAAAGTACATGGGGATTACTGATCATAGCTCTGCATATAGCAACTCTTTGCCTCTCTCCACCTGAGAGTTCATAGGGATGTTTATTTGTATGCTCTGAAAGATTAAACTCCACAAGATACTCTTTTACCTTAGAAGAGATCTCATCTTTTTTCCTTTTTTCTAAAATTAGAGGAAGTGCAATATTTTCCTCTACACTTTTCCATGGAAAAAGCCCATACTCCTGAAATATTATCTGTATGGTTTTTTCAGGTTTTAAAAGCCTTTTATCCCTGTAATAAATTTCACCTGATGTAGGAGTAACAAGACCACCAAGAGTTTGTAAAAGGGTGCTTTTACCGCACCCTGAATGACCTAATATTGCCCATCGTTCCCCTCTTTTTATCTCCAGTGAAAGATTGGAAAAAAGAGTTTTCTCCTGTGAATATCTGTGAGTGATATTTTCTAATCTGTAAATAGTTTCCATCATTTTACATCAATAAATTCCTTAGTGACCATATCCTCATATCTGTATCCCTCTTTTATAAGGCCTTTGTTAACAAGCCAGTTGCTCACTCTTTCAACATCTTTTTCACCAGGAACCTTATAAGGAGTAAAGTGAGGAGTTACATAATCTTCATGAAGTGATTTTGGTACCCTTGCATTTTCCATAGCAAGCTCTCTATACTTATCAGGATTTTTATTGATCTCTTCCATAGTATCAAAATATACCTTCATAAATTTTTTAACAGCATCTCTGTTTTCTTTGATAAATTTATCTCTTCCTAAGATAACAGACTGTGAGTAGTTTTCACTAAGCTTTGTATCGTCAATAACAGGTATACAACCTTTAGATATTGCAAAACTTGCAAGTGGGTCAGGAAGAATAGCTGAATTGATATCACGCCCTTCAATTACAGCTTCCATTCTAAGAATAAGATTTGGAACATTTAATTTTTCTATTTTATCTGGATTAAGACCAAGATTTTCCTCATAGCTGTCTATAAGGTATTCCATCATGGTATTAGTTGAGATAGCTACATTTTTACCATATAGATCTTCTGGCTTATAAATTCCACTATCAGGTGATGATACAACTACAAAACGCCCCTCTTTCACATTAGCTCCAAAAGCATATGATAGGATTTTTGTATCCACTCCAGCTTTTTTCATAAGTCCCTGTACAATCATATCATTCATAATAATATCAAGTTCCCCAGCTTCCATTGCCTTAGATTCATCCAAGCTGCTTTTAAATGGATAGATCTTTACATTTAAACCATTTTTTGCAAAAGCATCCTCTTTTTGAGCTACAACAATTGGAAGTACATCATCAATTGAAAGTATTCCAACTCTTATCTCAGGAGGAGTGATTTTTTCCTCTTTAGCCCCTTTTCCTGAGGTAAATTTCCAAAAAATCCCAACAATTAAAATAAAAATTCCAGTTAAAATAAGTGTTCTTTTTGACATAGTGCTCTCCTTTTTTCAGTAATTTCAAATGTCCCTTTCGTAAAGTTTTATTTGTGCATAGAAATATATATAAAGATTATTAACAAGATTTATAGTACTATTTTTAGGCTTAATTTTATTAATCAGAACATTAAGTATTTTAAAATTATATAATGTTAAAATGGAAAATGCAACAAAAAATAATGTCTGCAATTAGTGCAGAAACCACTTAAAACCCTTGAAATTATTAAAATAACAGTTAACTTTTTTTTATTCTTATAGTACAATATATGTAAATAGAAAGTTTTTGGTGAGGTAAAAATTGATAAAAAAATATATAGTAGAACCTGAATATGATGGGTATGAAATTGGAAATTATCTGAAAGAGTCAAAGGGATATTCAGGAAGAGGTTTGAGAAATTTAGAGATATATCTAAATGGAAAAAGAGTAAAAAATAATAGTAAAAAAGTTAAAAAAGATGGAAAGGTCCTGATTAAAGAGAAGGAAAAATCAACAGGAATAAAGCCTATGGATATTCCTATAGATGTGGTGTATGAGGATAAAAACCTTCTCCTTATAAATAAGGAACCATATATAATAGTTCATCCAACACAGAAAAAAGTGGACAAGACTCTTGCTAATGGAGTTGTAAACTATTTTCTTAAGACAACTGGTAAGATTATGGTACCAAGATTTTACAACAGACTGGATATGAATACTTCAGGTATTATCATAGTTACTAAAAATGCCCATGCACAGGCATACCTTCAGGAAAAAGGTGTAGTAAATAAATTCTATATGGCCATAGTAAAGGGTATTGTAGAAAAGGATGAATTTGATATAACAAGACCTATTGGTAAGATAGGAGATGAACTTCGTCGTGTGGAATTAGCTCCAGAAGATGGAGGACAGGATGCAAAAACAAGAATAAAAGTAATAAAAAGATTTGAAGATAAAAATCTTACACTTATAGAAGCACAGCTATTTACTGGAAGAACTCATCAGATAAGAGCTCATATGGCTCTTGAGGGATATCCACTACTTGGGGATGAATTGTACGGCGGTGCTGATAACAGAGCAGATAGACAGATGCTCCACTCATATAAGACACAGTTTTCTGAAATAGATACAGGAAAGTTGATAACTGTTGAAACAAAGCTTCCAGATGATATGAAAAAGCTGTTAGGTTTAGACTAGATTAAATCTAGTAAAAAACCCGTACAGTAGTATGTTACATTCCCGACAGATGGTAAAAAAGTAATCGGAAAAAGATTAAAATTAACCCTTATAAAAATATTGCTTAAGAGTTAATTGACAAAGGATTGTACATGTTATATATTTTATGTAGACGATAAGAAACATAAAGTATATTTACATAATAATAAAGAATTTAGGAGGAATATAAGATGGCAGTTAAAGTAGCAATTAATGGATTCGGAAGAATTGGAAGATTAGCATTCAGATTAATAATGGGGAACCCAGAATTAGAAGTTGTAGCAATCAACGACTTAACAGACACTAAAATGTTAGCACACCTATTAAAATATGACTCAGCTCACGGAAGATTTGAAGGGTCAGTAGAAGTTAAAGAAGGAGAATTCGTAGTAAACGGACACAGCGTAAAAACATTCGCTAAAGCAAATCCTGAAGAATTACCTTGGGGAGAATTAGGAGTAGACGTTGTTCTTGAATGTACTGGATTCTTCACAGACAAAACTAAAGCTGAAGCTCATATCAAAGCAGGAGCTAAAAAAGTAGTTATTTCTGCACCAGCTAAAGGAGATCTAAAAACAATAGTTTACAACGTAAACGACAACATCCTTGATGGAACTGAAACAGTTATTTCAGGAGCTTCTTGTACAACTAACTGTTTAGCACCAATGGCTAAAGTATTACAAGATAACTTTGGAATCGTTGAAGGATTAATGACAACTATCCACGCTTATACAAATGACCAAAATACTCTAGATGGTCCACACAGAAAAGGAGATATGAGAAGAGCAAGAGCTGCTGCTGCAAATATCGTTCCTAACACAACTGGAGCTGCAAAAGCTATCGGATTAGTAATTCCTGAATTAAAAGGAAAATTAGATGGAGCTGCTCAAAGAGTACCAGTAATTACAGGATCAATCACTGAATTAGTAACTGTACTTGAAAAAAATGTAACTGTTGAAGAAGTAAACGCTGCAATGAAAGCTGCTGCAAACGAATCATTCGGATACAACGAAGATGAAATCGTTTCTAGCGATATCGTTGGATGTCACTTTGGATCATTATTTGATGCAACTCTAACAAAAGTTATGACAGTTGGAGACAAACAATTAGTTAAAACTGTTGCTTGGTACGACAACGAAATGTCTTACACTTCTCAATTAGTAAGAACTCTTAAAAAATTTGTTGAAATTTCTAAATAATTGAAGTTTACAAAATTTAATTAACTAAATAGAACAGAATAGCGGAACTTCAACGTTCCGCTATTTTTAAAGATACTATAGTTGAAATTTAAATTAAATGGGAGGTCAGAAATGGCTAAGAAAATAGTTACAGATTTAGATGTAAAAGGTAAAAAAGTTTTAATGAGAGTTGACTTTAACGTACCTATGAAAGATGGAAAAATAACTGATGAAAATAGAATAGTTGCTGCATTACCAACTATAAAATATGTACTTGAACATGGTGGAAGAGTAATTGCTTTCTCTCACCTTGGAAAAGTAAAAACTGAAGATGATTTAAAATCTAAATCATTAAGACCAGTTGCAGAAAGACTTGCTGAACTTTTAGGACAACCAGTTAAATTTGTTCCTGCAACTAGAGGGGCAGAACTTGAAAAAGCTGTTGCTGAATTAAAAGATGGACAAATCATGATGTTTGAAAATACAAGATTTGAAGACCTTGATGGTAAAAAAGAATCTAAAAATGATCCTGAATTAGGAAAATACTGGGCATCACTTGGAGACCTATTTGTAAATGACGCATTTGGAACTGCTCACAGAGCTCACGCTTCAAATGTTGGAATAGCTGCAAATATAGGAGAAGGAAAAACTGCTGCAGGATTCTTAATGGAAAAAGAAATCAAATTCATAGGAGGAGCAGTAGATAATCCTGAAAGACCTCTAGTAGCAATATTAGGAGGAGCAAAAGTATCTGATAAGATAGGAGTAATCGAAAACTTACTAACTAAAGCTGATAAAGTACTAGTTGGTGGAGCTATGATGTTTACATTCCTAAGAGCTCAAGGAAAAGCTACAGGAACATCTCTAGTTGAAGAAGATAAAATAGATTTAGCTAAAGAATTACTTGCTAAAGCTAATGGAAAACTAGTTCTTCCAATAGATACAGTTGTAGCAAAAGAATTCAAAAATGATGCACCTCACAAAACAGTATCTGTAGATGCTATCCCTGCTGATGAAATGGGACTTGACGTTGGAGAAGGAACTGTAAAATTATTTGCTAAAGAGATCTCTGGAGCAAAAACAGTTGTATGGAATGGACCAATGGGTGTATTCGAAATGCCTAACTTCGCAAAAGGAACAATTGGAGTATGTGAAGCTATAGCTCACCTACAAGGAGCAACTACTATTATAGGTGGAGGAGACTCAGCTGCAGCTGCTATAAGCCTTGGATATGCTGATAAATTCACTCACATCTCTACTGGTGGAGGAGCTTCTCTAGAATACCTAGAAGGTAAAAAATTACCAGGAGTAGAATCTATTTCTGATAAATAGTTTTTAAGATAAATTAATAAAAGAGGCTGATTTTATCAGCCTCT
>NZ_JADRHM010000032.1 GCF_018205345.1 Fusobacterium sp. DD2 | reverse complement strand
TTCTATTTCTCAGCTACTTTCTATCTTGTTATTCAAATTATAATTTCCTAATATACAAAAAAGGACAAACAGCCGCCAATTATATTGACGGCTGTCTGCCTTTACTTTGGGTTGGGAATTCTTCTAAATTACCATCGTAAATCTATATTAAGATGTTAATTAGAATTTATAATTAAAACGTACACCATAAGTCATATGTGATTTGTTAGCATCATTATATTCAACTCGCAGTGCAACGCCATAATTATCTGGTTTTTCTATACCAATCTCAGCACCTACTCCAGTTCTGACTCTATCTCTTTCTGGTTCTGAAAGCTTATAGTAGCCTGTTGATGTTCGTTTAAGTTTAGCTTTGTTTGCATCTGTATACAGTTTATGAGCATCATAATCAACCTGCACATCTGCTTTCACTACTACCTCTTTATCCTCTGCTACAGGTATTCTATATTTAGTTTCTACCCCTGCATTTGGAGTTACAAGATAGTAATCATTGTGCTTAACCTTAAGATCAAACTCATTATCTCTCTCTTTTATATTTGAGAAACGTCCATAAGATAGATCTAAACCAAGATAAGGTCTTACTGTCCACTGAGTATTCATATCATAATCGTATAGAATTCTGTTTCTAAGTGAGATATCTGCTGAATAGTAAGTTGCTCTGGCTTTATAGCTATCCTGTCCTATACGGCTATATCTTTTTGCTCTATGTCTATTTAAAGTAAGTTCTGCTCTTCCTAAATACTTCAGACGTGCATTTTCATCTCTTTCAACCAGTGCACGTTGATAATGAAGTCCAAGTTTTCCAGAAACTACCTTTTCCTTAGAGCCTTCATTGGTTTCATCAGTAAACTTGAATCTTGTTCCCATAAGTCCTGCTGACCAACCGAATTTTCCACCATAAGAGTATCTTTCATTATCTCTTAAGTACAACACTCCAACTGAGTCATACTTATATCCTGATACTCCTAAAGTATTATCCTTATGTCTACCATTTGTATTGATTAAGCTGAACTTATGTACATTTCTAGTTACATTAAATGAATCCAGAAGTTCTCTATAAGATCTTTCAAAGTTATTTTCTACAGTCTGCATACGTTCCTGAACATTTGAATAGATGTCCCCTCTTATGTCTGCAACTGCTTCTGCAAACTGTTCATGAGTATGTATGTTATCCATAGATTTAAATTGTGGTGATGACTCTGTTGATGGTATATCCATTCTCAGTTCTTCAAGTCCATAAGCCAGATTCTCATATTTTTCTCCAACTATAAGTTCTGGATATGGGATTCTTGCCACTGTAATATCTCTTGTTGCAGTTGAACCAAGTTCCTTAGATACTTTTGCAATCCAAGATACTGATGCTGATGTTACATCTCCACTGAATGCTCCCATACCTTCTGGTGAAGTTCTAAATACGTCTGCCACTGTATATTTCTGTACTGAGTTACCTTTAGAGAAGTTTGGTAATACTTTAGCCACACCAGTTATGCTATCCGCTTTAACTATAGGCTTTTTGTTTCCAATATCCAGTGCCATACCTTCCATTGCAAGGTGTCCTTTTACATCTATTATTCCACCATTAATTACTTTATCATTTATTGTAACCTTACCATCTGCATTAATTTCAACTCCACCAATATCTCCAGTACTTGGATTTTCTTCACGCTTCTCAATAACTTCTCCATATGGATTGTCTATTTCACCTTCATGTCCCAGGCGTCCACTTCCACCAATGTTAAATGCTATACCACCATCACGTAATTTGATGACACCATAGTTTTTAATAACACCGCTGTAAGCTGCTATACCAATTGAAGACTTTTCTCCACCACTAGTTTTTCCAGCTACATCTATAAGTGCACCTTTTTCAACAACGATTTCCTTCATTCCTTGTCCACCCATAATACCGATAGCACCATTTCTTACTATCAGATTAGAGCCTTTTTTCAGTGTGATTGATGATTGTTTTCCAATTTCTGCAGCTCCATAGATTCCCACTGAAAGTTCCTTATCTACAGTCATATTACCTTTATATTCGATTGTTGAATTTTCTCCGAAAATACCTATCGAGTTTCTATTTGCTTTTGGATCATTATATCCATCTCGGCCAATAGTTGTAGTACCTACTTTAATATCACCATTATGTGTAACTTTGGCATTTTTAGCATAGATTCCCACTGATTCTGTACCAAGAGTCATATTAAGATTTGTATTTTCTATTGAGTTTTCTCCACTCTGTCCAACAAAATAGATTCCATAACCTTTATCATCTATATCCATGTGAGAATTGTTTACAGCTATCTTTCCAGTTCCAGATTTATAGATTCCTATTGAATCTTTACCTACTGCTATATCTCCAGTTGTGCCACCTATGACAACTTTTCCTTTGCCAAGTGAGAATATACCCACACTGTCTTTATCTCCTATTGTCATTGTACTTCCAGATTTAACCTCTACCTCTGTATTGTCTGCATATATTCCTATAGCAACATTATCTCCTATATTGTGAGCTCCATCAGTTGTAATCTTTGTTGTTCCATCTCCTTTTACAAGAAGACCTATTCCTGTATCTCCAACTGTTATATCTCCAACTGATGTAATATTCTTAGTTGCAGCAATACCAGTAGAACCCTTACCTATAACTATATCACTGTTATTTACCACTTGAGAGTTCTTTGTTAATATACCCTGTGAGTTATCTCCAACAGTTATAGTACCAGATTGAGTAGTAACTGTTCCTTCTCCATCCTTAAAGATTCCTGTAGAGTTATTGCCAACACTCATATTTCTAACGATTTCAATATCTCCTTTTTCAGTTGCATATATACCCTTAGATGAGCCATTTCCAACTGAAAGATCTCCAGAAATTTTAATATCAGCATTTATTCCCTGTACACCTACAGCATTGTCATCTCCAACTATAAGATTTCCGCCGATTTCCACATTTCCCTTACCATGGTAATCAGCTGTATTTTCAGCCAAGACTCCAACACCATTAGATTTTACATTTATATCTGCTCCAGAGTTCTGCTTAACTCCTGAGTTTTTAGCATAAACCCCGGCATTGTTAACTCCAACATCTATCTTACCTGTTACAGTTACAGTTCTTTGATCTGTTGTATCTGCTACCTCTGAATAGATACCTACTGAAGCGTTATTACCTGAGTTATCAGCTAAAATAATATCTCCATTTTCAGTTATGCTCTGATTTGCTGTATTATATACTCCGATATTTCCTTCCCCTTCAATATCTATGCCATTTATTGTAACTCCTGTACCTGTACCCTTAGCATATACTCCTATCTGTCCTGTTTCTCCATTTTCTCCAAGTTTTACAACATGAGAGATATTTGCTGCATTTGCCAGGTCTTCAAAGATATATCCCTTAGAGTTATCTCCCTTAAGAGAGTTTAAAGTACCATAAGAAATTACATTTCCTTTAGCATATATACCTATTCCACCATCAACATCTATCTTAAAGTTAGATGAAACTTCACCTGGATTAGTTGCGTCTCCCTCAACAAAGACCCCTATTCCATTTTCTCCATCAACCTTAATACTCATTGGTGAACCTGTAACTACCTTACCTTCACTAGCTGCAACAGCTATTCCACCAGTTCCTACAGTAAGTCCGTTAGTTACATTTGAAAGTGTGATCTCTCCTTCGTCAGAATAAACAAGTACTGATTCTCCAGTAGTTGATTTTATCTCTCCACCATCAAATTTTATGTTGCTCTTACCAGAATAGATACCTATAGAGTTTTTGCCAATCTCAACATCTGTACTATCCACTTCACCAGTTCCGTTGATTCCAGCTATAGCTATACCACGTGATTTTCCAACAGTATCTCCAATTTTTATACTGTTTCTATCTCCTGAAGAAGCTGTAAGTTTAGCTTCAGCATTATCAAATATAGCTCCTGTTCCGTTACTGTCAGATTCAAATACATAGTTTTGAACTGTAATCTTACCTAAACCATGTGTATCTTTTACATAGATACCGATATGTTCATCTCCACTAGCTTCTATCTTACCAGCTTCAACAACCTCATTTGTCTTCGCCTTATCCACCAGTATTCCTATTGCATCTTCACCTGAAAGTTTTATATCCTTATTTACCACTTTGATTCCTGTATCTGTTGCATCAGTTGTGGCAAATATTCCGATACCTTCTGAACCAATATTCAGTTCCCCACTGTTTGTTACAGAAGCACCTTTAGCAAGGATACCAACAGTTCTCTTTCCTGATTCTGTTTCTATCTTACCATCATTTATAATTGTAACTTTTTTATTGTTGCCTTCCAGTCCCTTAACAGCTACAGATATTCCTGTTGCATTATCTCCCAGAAGTCTTATTCCACCTGTAGGACTCAGTTTTATCGTATGATCTGCAGGAGTAACTCCAGGTTTTACCTCATACATAGCATTAATACCTGTTCCCTGTGCCATAACCGGTATCACTGAATGAACATCTGCATCAGCATCTTTCAGAGTAAGGAATGTTCCGTATCCTTTAACTCCTATATTTTCACCAACTGTTACCTCTCCACCATCCTGGTAGATAGCACTTCCACCTTTTGAACCAAACTCAAAGTTTATCATTCCTTCAGTACCCATGCTCATCTTACCACCACTTACAAAGACTCCAGCTCCACCATCTATCTTAACTGTAGCTGTATCCCCTATAAACTCAGTGTGTTCAGGTACGAATACTCCGATTCCTTCTCCTATATCAAATGTTCCTGTGTATTTAACCTTAGTTTCATTACCAGGTGTACCACTTTCAATGAACATTCCCATAGTTTCTGCACCTTGTTGTTCAACATCAACTTTAAGATCTCCAAAATATCCATTAGCTGCAAATATTCCTATTCCATAATCTGTACCTGTACCATTTTTAGCAATTATCTTCGCATCGTTACCAAAAGTAACATTTGCATCATTTAGATATGCACCAATATTTCCTGTTCCCTCTGCTGAACTTACAGTTCCATTTATTTCTGTATTACCAGCAGCATATAGAGCTATTGTTTTGTGAGCATTTGTATCCACTTCAGGCATAACATCACTATTTACCTTAGAATTTTTTGCATAAACTCCCACACCCCGTGTACCAGTTATCTTCATCTTTCCAAACTCTATATCTTTTTCTGTATCTTCAAGTGCTATAACTATATTATCTGAATTAATCTCTCCTGTATTTTTAAACTCAGCATTCTGACCATTTACATAAACTGCAACTGGTTTACTGCTAGTTCCAGCTTCATTTTTAGCAACTATCTTACCACTGTTTTCTCCGGAAGAGTTGTTATCTACGTAGATTCCTATAGTTTCTCCACCGACTTCTATATTTCCACTATTTATTACAGCAGAATCACCACTTCCGTCATTTACAGCTGCCATTGCAACTGAAAGTGACTTGTCTGTTGCACTTCCTATTTTATCTGTAATCTTTATAGTTCCGACATTTGTACCCTTACCATGACCTACATAGATACCGATAGCATTCTTCATATTAGTTCCACTGATAGTTATGTCATCACTCTTATTTGTAAATTCTGATCCACCAACTATGTATGCAACAGTGTTTCCAACTCCATCAGCTATATCCACCTTGCTCATGTTATTGACCTTGATACCACCATCTACATACATTCCAAGCATCAGATTTCCTTTTGGAATACTTAGCTCAGTATTGTGGTTAATCTTCTCTGTTCCTGTACCTTTGTTGTAGTATAGTCCAACTGCTTTCTCTGTTGGCGACTTATTTTCAAGAACCAGTTTTCCACCATCCAGATGAGAACCGTTACTCATATAGATTCCTGTACCATTATTATCAACAGTTATCTTATTTGTACCATCTATAGATATAACACCCTGGTTACCATAGATTCCCACAGCTTTATCCTTAACATTAAGAAGTGAGCCTCCTTTAACCAGAATATTACCATCCAGGAAGATACCTGCTGTATCTTCACCCTCTGCAGTAATAGACACTTTTTCATAAGTGTTATATACATCATCACTGTCAGCATGGTTTTTACTGTAAACTGCTATACCCTTATTAGTAGCTTTAGCACGTCCTGAAAGAGTGTTTCCAACAAATCCACCGTTGTTTGCCATTTCTGTATCCATATACACACCTATTGTTCTTTGAGAACCGGTTGGTGTGCCAGTAGGTGTAACTTCAAGTACTCTATTAAGTGCAAGTGAACTTCCCTGAGGGCCATCTGCACCATTTATACCCTGCATATGTATAAAGATATTTTTACTGTCAGGATTCTCTTCAAATTTAAGAGTTGTTGGATTATCCGGATCATTTGTTGTTGCAGTCAGCTTAGAACCAGCAAGGTATATTGCTATACTTTCAGTTCCATCATTTCCAAATTCAACCTTTGAACCATCATCAAGTTCGATACTTGTATTGTCCTTTGCATATATTCCTATAGTCTTATCTTTATTTAGAGTGATAGTACCGTGCATATCTGTTTTTGCATTTCCCTCAGAGTAGATACCTATTGAATTTTTACCCTGAAGTTTCAGATTTGCATTGGCAGCTAATTCAACTGGGTTTTTCACTCCAGATATACCTGTTGCTCCTTCTCCAAGTTCCATCTGTCCATCATATATAATCTTTTTACCTTCAGCTGCTGTCATTCCACGGCTTCCTTCAGATAGTTTAAGGTCTGTATTTACTTTGATATCTGATGAGTTACTGCTGAATATTTGCTCCAAAATCTATAAAGTCTGTAAAAGAAAGATGCTTTTTCATAATTCCTAAAGTTCCCAGATATCTTCCACTATGCACAATATCCTTGTCATGTCCGGAAACAGCTAGTCTATCCAAATACTCATTGTATTCTCCATGCAAAGTATACTCTGGATAACTAAAGTTTTTAATGGTTTTATCCTTATTCTTAGTTGTATTTTCCCATATTCCATTGAAAAAGAACTGGTAAGATGGTTCTAAAGATTTTACCCAAAATTTACCCCTTCTAAGTAACTGCTCAATCTGTAACTCAATTCCGCTCAACTCTTTTTTAGTATCACGTAATTTTCTATCAATATCCTTCTTTTCATTTGTAAGTTTTTCAGATAACTCTATTCTAGTAGGAATGGGCTCTACTGGTTCTGCACCATAGCCTATGTAACCAGTTATAAGAAAACTAACTAGAAGTGCCGTAGAATAGCTTATTTCTTTGGATTTTTTAGCAAACCGTTTCAATAAGCCTTCACTTTCCCAAGCATACTTACTCTTCATATTTCCCCTCCCTGCAATCCATCTACCTGCTTAATTTTTGTAAGTAGAGCCAGTGAAGTATGAAATTTTTTTATTAAACAGGTAAGTACGATTATTTTACATGTTATTATATTATACCACGTTTATCTAGTTTTATAAAGAATAAATATATTATAATAGTACATTACATTCAAAAATAAATCATATTTTTTTAGAACAAAAGTCTTTTATTAAATTCTATTCAATCATTAAGGCATTTTTAAAAATGGCTGTACTTCTGTATTCTTCCTATATAGGAATAAAAAATATTAAAAAAATTTAATTGTATTAAAGTTTTATAAAATATTTTTCATTTATAAAAATAATGAAAAATATTTTCAAATAAAGAACGACAATATCCAAAAACACCAGAAAAAAATAACAAAAAATAAAAAAATCCCAACATTAAATGGGATTTTTTATATAAATTATCTAATTACTCTATCTTCCAGAATTTAATCTTTTTATTGCCAACTCTCTAGCCTTAAGGTATTGTTCCTGAGTAATATATTTCTGCATCTCTATCTGACTTCTGATTCTATTTTTTAAGATGTTTGTCTCAATTGTACCAATCTTATCAAATATAGCATCAATCTTGTCAAGATTTGCCTCTGGACCTTCAAGTACATACTTATTTACCTCAAGCTCCAACTGTTTTTTCTCTAAAAGAAGCATCTTATAATTGACACTTACCTTATCCACCATTACCTTGGCTTTTTCAATATTTTCAGAAGAAACTCCTACCTGTAGGAACTCCTCGTCTGATATTATTCCAAGCCCCTCTGATGCAAACAGCAAAGAAGAGCATGCCAACATTGCTATACTATACAAAAGTTTTCTCATTGATGTCCTCCACTAGATCTGTCTATCTAATCCAAATAACTCATCAGTATTCAATTCTACTTTTTTATCATCAAACAAGTTATTATCAAAGAAATGATCAATTGACAAATCACTTTTTTTCTTATCTGACTGTGAAATTGCAGTAGCTACTGCATAATTAGTTGCTCTTTCAAGAGGATTATCTCTTGTTATCATTTGGTAAGTAGAACTTGTAAACATTCCCAATACGAATAAAGATAGTGAGAACCAAGTTCTCTTTTTCCCTTTACTCTTTTCTTCAGCTAATAGCTGTTTATAGATATTACCTCTTACTCTCTCTTTTGGTGATGTCATACTAACTGCCTCCCATATCCTTTATTGCTTTATAATATACAGATTTTACTGTGGAAATATTCATACCTTTCATATCTGCTATCTCTTTGAGTTTATAACCATAAATATCTTTCAAAACCACAATTTCCCGTTCTCTAGGTGTTATCAGCTTCAACTTTTCTTCCAACATAACATTGGTCTCAGCACTTGTAGAACTGTCTATTCCAAGTATCTCCTCATTTATATCAAGTTCTATCTTACGTTTCCTGAAAAAGTCGTAGATTTTATTAATTGCAATTTTGTATATCCAGGTATATATATTACTCTCTGATCTGAATTTACCCAGATTTTTATAGACACTAATAAAAACTTCCTGAGATATGTCTTCAGCATCTTCAGGATTTTTTACTGCTCCTAAAACCTTGTAGTATATCCTATCAAAATACTCTTCAAAAATCTCATCAAAGTCCATTATTTACCCTCACAATTTTTTTATATCCTTTAGACGACTATTTTCTGAAAAAAGTTTAAAAAATTTTTTTAAGCTTTTCTTCGTCCTGCTTTTCCACCATAAATATTTTAGCTAATCCACATCCTCAAGTATAAGCTTTTTAAGCTCTGGAAGGATATCTTTTTCAGATACCTTTTTTACTATTTTACCTTTTTTAAACAAGACTCCTACACCTTTTCCACCAGCTACACCATAATCAGCTTCCTTGGCTTCTCCAGGTCCATTTACTACGCATCCCATAACTGCTATCTTAATATTTCTTTTCTCATTTTCAAACTCTTTTTCTACTCTTTTTGCAAGGTTTATAAGAGCAATCTCAGTTCTTCCACAAGTTGGGCATGAAATAATCTCTACTCCACTCTCAACAAGTCCTAAAACTTTAAGAATTTCTCTTGCTACTTTTATCTCTTCAACAGGATCCTCTGTAAGTGACACCCTTATTGTATCACCTATTCCGTCTACAAGTAAACTTCCTATTCCTATTGCTGACTTTACAGTTCCCTGAAAAGCAGTACCTGCTTCAGTTACACCAAGATGCAATGGATAATCAACCATTGTACTTATTTTTCTATATGCTTCAACCATCATCTTAACATTACTTGCCTTAAGTGAGATAACTATGTCATGAAAACCATTTTTTTCAAGAAGATTTACATGATACATAGCACTTTCCACCATACCATCAGCAGTAGGTTTACCATATTTTTCCAATATGTGCTTTTCTATTGATCCTGAATTTACCCCTATTCTTATTGGAATATGTTTTTCTTTGGCTTTTTCAACAACAGCTTTAACCTTGTCGTCAGAACCAATATTTCCAGGATTTATTCTAAGTTTATCTATACCATTTTCTATTGCTAAAAGAGCAAGTTTATAATCAAAGTGAATATCTGCACATAGAGGTAGATTCACCTGTTTTTTTATCTCTTTTATAGCAGCTGCTGCCTCAACGGTGTTTATTGTCATTCTTACCATCTGGCATCCTGCTTTTTCAAGTCTTTTTATCTGCTCAACAGTAGCCTCTACATCACTTGTATCTGTATTGGTCATAGATTGAATTACTACTGGATTTCCTCCACCTATCAACAGATTTCCAACTTTTACACATCTGCTCACTCTCATTATTATCTCTCCTATTTTCTAGGAACATATCTCATTGGATTTACAGGTTTTCCATTTATTCTCACTTCAAAGTGAAGATGTGGTCCAGTTACTCTACCACTTTGACCTGTTTTTCCTATAAGTTCCCCTCTTTTAACATAATCGCCCCT
Source organism: Fusobacterium sp. DD2 (assembly GCF_018205345.1). Lineage (NCBI taxonomy): Bacteria > Fusobacteriati > Fusobacteriota > Fusobacteriia > Fusobacteriales > Fusobacteriaceae > Fusobacterium > Fusobacterium sp. DD2. The sequence continues at coordinate 13,252 of NZ_JADRHM010000032.1, read as the reverse complement.
TTTAACTCCTATTTTATCAAGATGGGCATATCTTGTCTCGTAGCCTCCTCCATGCTGAATAATGATTATCTTTCCATAACCATTCATTGTACCAGCAAAACTTACTCTACCTGCTTTTGCGGCATATAAAGGGATGAAACGAGCTTGTAAATCCACTCCTGAGTGAAAAATATATCTTTTTAACACTGGATGGAATCTATTTCCAAATGGACTTGATATTCCTGTATACTTAATTGGCATAATAAATCCAAGATTACTCTGTTTTGCATTTCCTCTTCCAGGTGAAACCTTAGCAAGGTATTTTGCAAGACTTGGATTTTTAATGAAAAGCTCTGTACCAACATGAACAGTATCAGAATCCATCTTATTTACATCTTTAATATCCTCTACCTGAACCTTAAAAAGTTCAGCAATCTTATTCAGTGAATCTCCCTTTTGAACCTTATAGAAGATTCCATTTTGAGTTACAACATTTATCTTCTGCCCTATTTTCAGATTTTTACTTGAAATCCCAGGGTTATTTGCTAATATAACATTTAAATCTATTCCATATATTCCTGCAATTTTTAAAAGTGTGTCTCCTGATTCTACTACATAAACTTTTCTTTCTGGAACTGGTTCTTCTTTAGGCTCTGCAACTTCATTTTTCTCTAAAACATAATCTTTAGTAATAGTGTAGAAGTTGTCATTTTGAAGCTCCCAACCTCCAGTTTCAACAGCACTGTCTTCATAATATTCAGTAAACTTTGAAAGATCCACTACCTCTTCCTTATATGGGCTCCCTACCATCACTCCCAAATAAAAAGCTATAGCTAGAACTACAAGTAATAAAAGTTTATTTTTCATTCTTTACTCCTTTGTGAAATTGATCCAGCATGCTTTTGTTACTTGAAGTGCTTTTTAAATTTTCGACTAAGAGTCTCAATGCCTCAGCCTTATCAAATTTAGATAGGTATCTTCTTATTTGCCATATAGAATCAAGTTCGTGTTTTGTTAGTAATAGTTCCTCTTTTCTAGTACCAGAACGCTGAATATCTATAGCAGGGAAAAGTCTCAATTCAGCCAATGTTCTATCCAAGTGGATATCACAGTTACCTGTTGATTTAAACTCTTCGTAAATTATATCATCCATTTTACTCCCTGTATCCACAAGAACAGTGGCAATAATAGTAAGGCTTCCACCCCCTTTTATATTTCTTGCTGTACCAAAAAAGTTTTTAGGATAGTATAGAGCTGTTGGGTCTATACCACCTGATAACAGTTTTCCACTTGATGGAATAACTATATTATAGGCTCTTGCAAGTCTTGTAAGAGAGTCCATAAGTATCACTACATGCTCTCCATCTTCAACTTTTCTTTTAGCCTGTTCCAAAATATTTTCTGTTACTTTTATATGATTTCTTGGATCATCATCAAAAGTCGAAGCAAAAACCTTTGCTCCAGTTACAGTTTCTCTTATATCTGTTACCTCTTCAGGTCTTTCATCAATAAGTAAAATCCAAACTTCTGCATCTTTACACGTTTGCATTATGGAATTGGCAAAATTGCTTATAAGGACTGTTTTACCAGCTTTAGGCGGTGCTATTATAAGAGCACGCTGCCCTTTACCAATTGGTGCTACTAAATCTATAATTCTACCTGATATATTATCTTTATCAGTTTCTAAAATAAATCTCTCTGTTGGATAAGATGGAATCAATTCTTCAAATGGAACTCTCGATTCTGCTGCCTCTAACGGCTTATCATTGATAAGTAGAACTCTCTTTAGAGCATAGTTTTTCTCGTCTCCAGTTGGTTCTCTTACTTCGCCAACTACAACATCTCCTGTTCTCATTTTAAATCTTCTTATCTGTGTTGCTGAAACATATATATCTTTTTCAACACTTGTATCTCTTAAAAAACCATACCCGTCTTGAAGTATATCAATAGTACCCCAGGCAATATCAGTCGCTTCCCGAGCATCTATATCCTGTTGTATAAGTTCTTTTAACTCATTCTTTTTTATATTTCCCTTATGATGTATCCCTAAATGTTTCGCTATTTCTAAAAGTTCTCGTAAAAGAAATCTATCTAGTTTGTCCATATCCACCTCAAACCTGTCCTATTTTTTTATTCTACAATTTCACCATATAGTGTCCAAGTTTTACATTCGTTAATTTTTACATTTACAAATGTTCCCTCTAACGCCTTGTCTCCTTTGAATAATACTACTTTGTTAGTACTTGTTCTTCCACTAAGTACCTCTTTATTTTTCTTACTTTCTCCTTCAACAAGTACTCTAACTATTTTACCAAGATAAGTCTTGCTTTCAGCTAAAGCACAGCTGTTTTGAAGTTCAATAAGTCTTTGAAGTCTATCTTTTTTGACATTATCATCTATCTGATTTTCCATTACAGCAGCTTTAGTTCCCTTTCTTATAGAATACATAAACATAAAGCAATTTTCAAATTGAATTCTTCTTACTACATCTAAAGTATCCTGGAAATCTTCTTCTGTTTCTCCAGGGAATCCAACTATAATATCAGCTGTAAGTGCCACACCTGGTATTCTCTCTTTTATCTTTTCAGCTAGTGCTATATATTGCTCTTTTGAATATCCTCTGTTCATAGCTTTTAAGATTCTTGTAGATCCAGATTGTAATGGCAGGTGAAGCGATCTTGCTATTTTTTCATTTTTTGCTATAACATCTATTACTTCATCTGTAAAGTCTCTAGGATGTGGAGATATGAATCTTACAATATAATCTCCTTCCACTTTACATATCTCTTCTAACAGTTTTGCAAAGTTATCTCCATTTTTAAAATCTTTACCATAAGAGTTGACATTCTGCCCAAGAAGAATTATCTCTTTATATCCTTTTGCAACATATTGTTTTACGTCGTGGATTATCTCTTCCATAGGAACTGATCTTTCACGTCCTCTTACATAAGGAACTATACAGTAAGTACAGAAGTTGTTACATCCATAAGTTATAGAGATTGAAGCTGTTTTTTCTGATTCAAAATCAGCATCCAGTCTTGGTGGTAGATCATCTTCACAATCTGTGTATACCACATGTTTTGCCTCTTTATTTTCTATTCTATCCAATGCTTGTGGAATTTTTCCTATATTCTGGTTTCCCATAATAATATCTATCTGAGGGAATTTTCTTAAAAGCATTTTTCCCTGCTCTTGAGCAAAGCATCCAGTTACACCAATTATTGTTCCTCTTGCTGCTTTTATATGCTTAAGCTCTCCTAATTTCCCATATATTTGAGTAGCTGCCCCTTCTCTTACTGTACATGTATTTAAAAATATCAAATCTGATTCTTCTATATTTTCAGTCATTTCATATCCTAAATTTTCAAAGATTTTTCTAATCTTTGCACTTTCATTTACGTTCATTTGACAACCATATGTTATGATTGATGCTTTTTTCACTATTTATCCTCCTAAAAACTAAAAACTTTTTTACTAGGTTATAAAATTAACCTATCATATAATTTTAACAGTTTTTTATATATTTTTCAAATAAAATATTATAATAAAACAGGGCACAACAAAAATTGTGCCCTGTTTTTTCTAAGATTTTTTGCTAACTATGAACAATTTCTAAAAAGGAACTGCCATTTTTCTGCAATCACCTTTATTTTTTAGAACTCTTCCTCTGGAATAGCTTTTCCATCTTTGTTTACACCTTTTTGTCTAAGTCTTCCAGTTGGATCATATATTTTATATGGACCATCCTTTTTACCATTCTTATATGTTTCAACTATTTGAAGCTGTCCATTCTCATAATATATTCTTCCCTCTCCATTTTCCTTACCATTTACATAGGTATATACCTCTTTAAGATTTCCATTTGGATAGTAGAAAATTCTATCTCCCTCTACAGAGTTCTTATAATAAGGGATAAGTTTTTCAAGCTGACCATTTTCATAGTACACTCTTTTTGTTCCACTAAATACTGCCCCTTCATCTAAAAATGCTATCTCTTTAATAGTTCCATTAGGGTAGTATTTTCTATAAACACCATAAGGTTTTCCATTTGTTCCTAGCTTAATACTTTCCTGAAGATGCTGATCATAACCATTATAAACATTCTTAAATCCATTTTCATCAACAACTTCTACATAATTTTTAAAATTAAGAGATTGAGTTCTCAATTCTTCAGCTGTTAGTGGTTTTGGATATTTTACTCTTGGGTCTTTATGAAATTCTGCCTCAATTTTAGCATCTATATCTTTGATATAATTTTGAATCTCCTGGCTATCTTTTTTAGGTGCATTGGTACATCCTACAAGAACGCACATAACAAGAGTTAATAATATTTTTTTCATAGTATCCCTCCTGAATTTTTACAATCACTATTGATTTTATCTACAATTACATTCTAACAGTTTTTTATCCCTTTTTCAAATTCTATTCTTAAATATATAAAGAGTAATATAAAAGAGGCTATTGCAAATTTTGCAACAGCCCCTTTTCGGGTATATTTAAATTTGTGTGAGAAGATGTCTCATTTTAACCTTTTTAGTTTTCATGTAAGCAAGATTTGTCTCATTGATTCCTGTTTCTAGAGGTTCTCTTCCAGTTACATGTACTCCATAGTCTTCTAAAGCTTCTATTTTAGCAGGGTTATTTGTCATAACTCTAACTGATTTTACTCCTAAAGCTTTTAGCATCTGTACTGCTGGAGCATAGTCTCTTTGATCTGGCTCAAATCCTAAAGCTATATTTGCTTCTACTGTATCTGCACCGTGATCTTGAAGGTCATAAGCTTTTATCTTATTTATAAGCCCTATACCTCTTCCTTCCTGTCTCAGATATAGTACTACACCTTCTCCTTCATCAGATACTCTTCTCATAGCTCTTTTCAATTGAGATCCACAGTCACATTTTAATGATCCAAGAATGTCTCCTGTAAAACATTCAGAGTGAATTCTTACAAGGACATTTTCCTTACCTCTTACATCTCCCTTTACAAGGGCAATATGTTCTTTTCCATCAAGTTTATTATCAAATGCTACTATTTCAAATTCTCCTGATCCTGTTGGTAATTTTGCATGTGCCTCTATCTTCATTAATTCATCATGACTTTTTATATATTTTTGTAAATCTTCTATTGATATCATTCTTACTTTGAACTTTTCTGCAACAGCTTTAAGGTCATCAAATCTTGCCATCATTCCATCATCTTTCATGATTTCACAGCAAAGTCCCATCTCTTTTAATCCTGCAAGTCTCATAAGGTCTACAGTTGCTTCAGTATGTCCATCTCTTACTAATACTCCACCCTCTCTTGCAACTAATGGGAACATATGTCCAGGTCTTCTAAAATCTTCTGGTTTTGCTCCATCTTCTACAGCTTTTAATGCTGTTATTGAACGTTCATATGCTGATATTCCAGTAGTTGTATCCACATGGTCAATAGATACAGTAAAAGCAGTAGCGTGATTATCAGTATTTTCATAACACATAGGTGGCAGATTTAATTTTTTAGCAAATTCTCTGCTCATTGGCATACAGATAAGTCCTTTAGCATGACATGCCATAAGGTTTATATTTTCTAAAGTTGCATGCTCAGCTGCACAGATAAAATCCCCTTCATTTTCACGATTTTCATCATCTACAACTATTATTACTTTTCCAGCCTTCAAATCTTCCAAAGCATCTTCTATTCTATCTAACATTTAGTTCACTCCTTCTAAAATCCATTTTTCAGTAAGAACTCCATTGTAAGTCCTCCTGATTTTTCCTCTGGCTCCTCTTTAAAATTCATAAGCCTCTCAATATATTTTCCAACCAGGTCAGTTTCTACATTTATATAGTCTCCTACTTTTTTCTTTCCAAGAGTTATCATCTCCTGAGTATGAGGTATTAATGATACTCCAAATGTTCTATCAGTAAGTTTCATTACAGTCAGGCTTGCACCATCTAAAGTAACTCTTCCCTTTTCAACTATATATTTCATATACCTGTGTTCAATTTCAATCTCATATATTTTTGCTATTCCCTCTTGAGTTATAGCTACAATTTTACCTTCACAATCCACGTCACCAGTTACTAAGTGACCACCTAAAGGAGTTGACAGGGTTATCGATTTTTCAAGATTTACTTTATCCCCTTTTTTCAATCTTTTAAGATTAGTTCTCTTTACAGTTTCATACATACAGTCAGCTGTAAAGTAATCATTTCCAAGTTCTGTTGCTGTAAGACAGGTTCCATTTGTTGCAATACTATCTCCAAGTTTTGCATTTTCAAGAACTTTTTTACATCTCACTTTTACTTTAAGAGATCTGTTACCATTCTCTACTGATATAATTTCTCCCATCTCTTCAATTAATCCTGTAAAAATAGAACTCACACTCCCTTCCTATCTGTAAAATTCCATGGAAACATTATTTCCATACTGATTGATTTTTACATTTTCAAGCTGGAATCCATCTCCTATATTGTCAAAGCTAAAACCTTGGATAAAAGGTACTGCACTGCTATCTCCTAAGATTTTGGGAGCTATAAATATCTCTCCTCCATCTATCTGATTTTCTCCAAATGCTTTTGAAATAAGATAACTTCCTCCTTCAAGAATGATTCCATCTATTCCAAGTTTTGCAGTTTCCTTTAATATATCCTCTATTTTAAACTCTTTTCCATCAATATAGATAAACTTAATTCCCTTTTTTTCTAAAAGATTTACTTTCTCACTTGACCTGTTGTCAGATGATGTTATTATAACACTTTTTTCATCTCCAAAGTTTGAAAATTTATAATCAAGTGGTGTATCAAGTCCTGGATCAACAACTATTCTATATGGATCTCTTCCATTTTCAACTCTAGCTGTAAGACTTGGATTATCCTTTAGGAGGGTATTTATTCCAACCATTATTCCCATATATTTATTTCTAAGTTTTTGAACTTTTTCTCTTGCAATCTCATTTGTAATCCATTTTGAATTACCTTTTCTAGAAGCAATCTTTCCATCAAGTGTAATTCCACATTTTAAAAATAGATATGATTTTTTTTCACTTATGTATTTCATAAACACTCTATTTAAAGCAAGTGCCTCTTTTTCCATCATCCCTGTAATTACCTGTATTCCAGCATCCTGAAGCATACGAACTCCTCTTCCAGATACAAGTGGATTTGGATCCAAAGTAGCTATTATACATCTTTTTATTCCCATATCTATTATTTTTTTAGCACATGGTGGAGTTTTTCCATAATGTGAACAAGGCTCCAAGGTAACATAGATATCTGCTCCCTCAGTGTTCCCTCTAGCTGCTTCCAGAGCAAAAACCTCAGCATGAGGACCTCCAAATTTATGGTGATATCCCTCTCCTACTATTTTTCCATCTTTTACTACCACAGCTCCTACCATGGGATTTGGATTAACTGCTCCTTCTCCCAGGGCAGCAAGTTCTAATGCCCTTGCCATGTACTTACTATCCATGATTACATCACCTTAAGTAAGTTAACCATTTCTATTGCTGTAACTCCAGCATCAAATCCTTTATTTCCAGCTTTAGTTCCAGCTCTTTCAACTGCTTCTTCAATACTGTTTGTTGTAAGTACCCCAAATATAACTGGTACATTACTATTTAAACTTACATTTGCAACACCTTTTGATACTTCTGCACAAACATAGTCAAAATGAGGTGTAGAACCTTTTATTACTGCTCCTAATGCAAGTACTGCATCATATTTCCCTGATTCAGCCATTTTCTTAGCTACAAGTGGAATTTCAAAAGCTCCAGGAACCCATGCAAGATCAATATTGTCTCCACTTACTTCATGTCTAAGTAACGCATCTTCTGCTCCAGATACCAGTTTTGAAGTGATAAACTCATTAAATCTCGCTGCAACAATCCCTATTTTTAAATCTCTTCCTGTAAAATTTCCTTGTAATATTTTCATTTTTCTTCCTCCTTGATTTCTCAGGACAAACAAAAAGCCCAGTTATCCTGGGCATATTAAAAAAAGTATAAGATTCTTCTTATGTAAGATATCCTTCTTCTTTCATCCAGACTATACTGTCGGTTTTGGAATCACACCAAATCAAAGCAAATGCTTTCGCGGACTATACCGCCGGTCGGGAATTACACCCTGCCCTGAAGATAAATATTTTTTTCTATATACTTAGTATAGTATCTTGTGTTTGTTTTGTCAACACTTATTTAAATAATACTACATTTTTATTTAAAAATTATCTTTTTTTATTCTCTATAACAGGTCTCTATTAAGCCTTTTCTATATATTTCATAGTAAATCTATGCAGGAATGGAATAGTGAGTATCGCTGTTATAAAATCAGCAAATGGAAGTGATACCCAGATACCATCTACTCTCGAATCAAATAACATCTCTGTAAGATTTGGTAAAAACAGTAAAGCAACATATACAAAAACAAAGCTTCTTGCCATACAGATTATATTTGAAATCATTGGATTATCAACTGCCTGAAGATAAGCAATATTAACAAAGTTGAATCCTAAAAAAGATATTGCAATTGAATAAAGTATAAGTCCTTTTGTACACTCAACAATAAGGTCTGGTTCATGAGTAAATATTCTTGCTACCCACCCTGAGAAAAGAAAAACAAATATAAGGGATCCTATTGAAGTACCAAAACATACTTTATGAGCAAATGCAAAGGTTTCTCTAACTCTTTGAAGATTTTTAATACCATAGTTATAACTTACAATAGGCTGAATTCCTTGAGAAAGACCTGTAAAGAGCATTCTAAAGAACATAAAACTGTAAGCTATAATACTATAAGCAGCTGTACCAAATACTCCAGCAGCTTCCATAAAAGCAATATTAAATATAACTGTTATAACTGCTACTGCAAATTCAAGTACAAATGATGGAAATCCAATTGCTAAAAGTCTTTTTAAAAGTCTGAAATCCAATTTTTTCCATGACATCTCAAATCTAAAAGTTGAACCTATAAAATGTCCACATAGATACAGAGCTGATATTATCTGACTTATAGCTGTAGCTACTGCTCCTCCTACTATTCCAAAATTAAATTTAAAGATGAAAATATAGTCAAGTACAATATTAAGTCCAGCACCAATAAACATAGAAACCATGGCTCTTCTTGGTGCATTGTCATTTCTTACTACTGCATTTAAAGACATAGACATCATTAAGAAAAAAGTTGAAATAGTACATGGATACATATACCCTTTAATCATTGGAAGCAACTCTTCATTTGCTCCCATAGCCATCATCAAAGGATTAGTAAATACAAATATAGCTGTTGCAACTATTGCATAAACTACTATATTTAAAAGAATTATGTGGGAAAAACACTTATTCTGATGCTCAACATCATCTTTTTTGAAAGCTATAAGAGTCGCTCCTCCAATACCAAACATCAAACTTAAAGCCACTGTAAAGTTAATTATTGGATATCCAATATTAACTGCTGCAATACCTGCACTTCCAACTCCCCTTGTTATGAATACTCCGTCAGCAATTGTGTAGAGTGACATTACAAGCATACTCAGTGTTGAGGGAATTGCAAATGAACAAAACAGTCTTCCTAGTGGAGTTTTTTCCAAATCCATTTTTTTATTCATAAAACACCTTCCATAAAATAATAATCATATCATTATAGCATAAATAAATGCTGAAAACTAATATTAGTCCCCAGCATTTGAAAGATTTGAATATTTTAAAGTATTGTCATCTATTTAAGTTCTTTCCATAGATTTTTTATATACTCTAATTTTTCCTTATTGTTAGCTAAATCATCTTTTTTATAAGCTGATATGCTTTCATTTATAACAACCTTCCAGTCTAGAAAATCTGCTATACATCTAAACTGTCTGCTTATTATATCGTACTCGTCATCATCAAGCTCTGCTCCACCAATAGTTATTATTCCTATTTTTTTGTCCCCTTTAAGCTTATCAAATCCCTGCATATACATTCTATCTAAAACTGCTTTAAGCTGGGTAGTAATTCCCCACCAATATACAGGAGAACCAAATATGATTACATCTGCATCAACAATCTTCTGGGCAAATACTTCACCATCATCATTTATAACACATTTTGGTCTATTGTTTGTACAATAATCACAACCAGAGCATGGGGCGACCTTATACTCAGCAACGTTAAATAACTCAAGTTCACACTCAAGATTTTCTTTTATTCCTTCAGCTAAAGTATTCAATGCCATTCTTGTATTTCCATTTCTAGGGCTACCATTTAATATTAATACTTTCATAATCCATCCTCCTTATACAGCTTAAATTTTACATTTTAATATTTATAAAAAACTGCTCAACCATTTAGCTGAGCAGCTACTTATTATAACTCTTCAATACCTCTTATGATTTTAGCAGCTATTGGAGCAAATAATTTTTCATTATCAAGATTATCTTCTCCTCTAGTCATTTTTGCTATTCCTTTTGTCATAGGAAGTTCTCCTAATAACTCAAGTCCCATATCTCTTAAGAAGTCATGAGCTCCACTTTCTTCATGGAAGCTTATTTTTGTTTTACATCCTGGGCATTCAATATAACTCATATTTTCAACTACTCCAATAACTGGAACATTTAATTTTTTAGTCATATTTACTGCTTTTGCAACTATCATAGATACCATGTCTTGAGGAACTGATACCATTACAACACCATTTATTGGTGTAGATTGCATTACTGTTAATGCAACATCTCCTGTTCCTGGAGGCATATCTATTAGTAAATAGTCTAGTTCTCCCCATAATACTTCTTCCCAGAACTGTTTAACAGCTCCACTGATAAGAGATCCTCTCCATACTACTGGTTGGCTCTCATCTTGAAGTAATAGGTTTAGAGACATTATTTTTATTCCTTCTTTTGATACTACAGGGATAATATTTTCTCCATCTCCCATAGCCATTTGACCTTGAAGTCCCATAAGTCTAGGAATACTTGGTCCTGTAATATCAGCATCTAATATTCCAACTTTAAATCCTCTTCTTGCTAAATCTTTTGCAAGCATAGTAGTAACAGTTGATTTTCCAACTCCACCTTTACCACTCATTATTCCAATAACATTCTTTATATGATTTAATGGATTATTTACAATTCCACAAGTTTCTTTGTCTTTTGTACAAGTACTTCCTGATGGACAAGTGCTACAATCTGCCATGTGTTTTCCTCCTAAATTTACATTAATTTTATTCCAATCTAAATGATACTCTTACTCTTTTCTTTTGTCAAATGTTATTTTACAATAGTTAACTATGTTCTAATATAATATTTTAATCATCATTTGGAACTGCTCTGTGACCTAATCCTATTACTACCTCATCAAGTCTGAACATTCCAATAGTTACAAATATACATACTGAAAGATGTTCCTGACATCTGGCTATCCCTATTTTTCCACCTACGTTAAAACCTACTGATTTATTTAAAATTTGATCAATTGCTTCTCTTGCCGCTCCTGTTATTGCTCCTTCATAAACATGAGATTCTGATATAAGTCCATTTCTTTTTGCTGCTACCAGAGTTCTCTCCAATATTTTAGGAATGGAAGCTACAACGTCTCCACCAATATCAACTGCTGCTGTCTTAATTCCATCTTTTATAAAAGCTTCCTTTAATTCATTTTCCTCTTCTCTGGTACTCATTGCCATTTGAATTGATACTTTTGCTATATCTTTACTCTTATATTTCATCTATTGCTACCCTCTCTTTCATTATGTTAATATACTTTTTGTTATATTATACCAAAATTTCCAACAAACTTATATAGTAAAAATTTTTTCTACTAAAACTTGTCTAAAAACTTGTATAATTTTATTGATAAAAAGTAATAATTATGTTATATTAGTTGTAATAAAATTAAATCAAATAACGCTTTTTATTGTTTTCAGTTTCTATATTAAAACAGTAAAAGGCGTTTTTATTTTTAGGAGGCGTTATGAACCAGGAAAACAAAATGGGAACTCACAGTATATTTCCTCTTCTTGTAGGAATGTCAGTTCCTCCCACAATCTCTATGATGATCAACTCCCTTTATAATATTATTGACTCTATATTTGTTGCAAGGCTTGGAACTGATGCACTTACTGCTGTATCTCTTGCTTTTCCAATCCAAAACCTTATACTTGCAATAGCTGTAGGATCTGGAGTTGGTGTAAATTCATATATTGCTAGAAAACTTGGTGAAAAAGATTTAGATACTGCAAATAGTACTGCAGCCCACGGACTTACTCTTTCAGTAATCCACTATCTTGGTCTTGTTATTTTAGGACTTTTATGTATAAAACCTTTCTTTAGAATATTTACTAACGATGCAAATATTCTATCAATGGGATATGAATATACATATATTGTAACTATGCTAAGTATTGGAACTATTATGCAGATAGCTATTGAAAAGATTCTTCAGGCTACTGGAAACACTTTAGCACCTATGTATCTACAAATAATCGGTGCTGTTACAAATATTATCTTTGACCCTATTCTTATTTATGGATACTTCGGTTTCCCTGAAATGGGAGTAGCAGGAGCTGCTGTTGCAACTATCATGGGTCAAATGACATCTCTTGCATGTTCTGTATATGTTTTATTCTTTAGAAAACAGGAGATTACAATATCTAAAAAAGATTATAAATGGAACCTTGGAATTGTAAAAGAGATATACAACGTAGGAATACCTTCATTCTTTATAATGTCTATAGGATCATTTTTAGTAATGGGAATCAACTTTATCCTTTCAGGAATTTCAACTTTAGCAGTATCACTATTTGGTATATATTTCAAACTTCAAACATTTATCTATATGCCAACTACAGGAGTTACACAAGGTGCTATGCCTATTATGGGATATAACTATGGTGCAAGAAATAAGAAAAGAGTATGTGACACACTTAACTACTCACTTATTATCTGTATAGTTATCAATGCAATAGGAAGTATCTTATTCTGGATATTCCCTAAAGAGATTCTTGGATTTTTCAACGCAACACCTGAAATGCTTACAATGGGTGTGGATACAATGAGAATTATCTCTATAAGCTATGCTTTTGGAAGTATCTGCTTTATATTCTCATCATTTTTACAAGCCATTGGAAAAGGAGTACCATCTCTTACTATTACAATGTTAAGACAGATAGTTCTTCTTCTACCACTTGCCTTTATCTTAGGTAAATGGTTTGGACTTAAAGGTGTGTGGTCTGCATTCCCAATAGTTGATATAACAACATGCTTTATAGCATTCCTAATTTATAAAAATTTCTCTAAAAAAGACCCTGTTATAAGTCAGGG